>CALFNJ010000067.1 GCA_937902865.1 uncultured Opitutaceae bacterium | reverse complement strand
AGTCCGCACGCCCTGCTCGGTGCTGGGCGCTCCGGGGTTCGTCTTGAAGCGTTCGAGGCGCCGCTGGATGTACGGCTTCATCTGTTCGAGCGTGACGGGGTGAGCGATGTCGGGCGCGGACTGGTGCTCCACGTGCGCGAGATTCCGCAGGATGCTGGAGACGAGCTTGGTCCGCGTTTTCTCGAGCCCCAGCACTTCGAGCGCCTGCTGGTATTGCGGGGTCTTGGTTTCCGTTGCGAGATTGATGCCGGAGGCGAGCTCATCGGAGGAGTAGGCGTGAATCTCCACGCCGTCGATCCGCAGGGAATAGCGGCCGGGCTTCAGTCCGGTCACCTGCAGGACCTCCTGATTCAGGTCGCGGTTGAATGGGATCCACTCGAGCGCCGGCGCGCATTCGGGATCGACCGGAAACGGCAGGGCGTGCTCCGACCAGGTGAAGGCGAGGCCGCCGTTTTGGACGCGGATGTTTTCCGCGGTGCCGCGGACGGCGTCGGTCACTTTCGCGGTGCGGGCATCGAGCGAGAGCCGGGATACGTCCGCGACCGCCTGCTGCGCCTTGAGGAAGAGATAGGCCATGGCGAGATGGCCGGCCGGGCCCGGATGGATGCGATCGGGGCCCACCATCGTAAACTTCGGATCCTGCGTCTGCTTCGCCTCCGTGAAGAGTTTCATCGGCCGGTAGAAATCGACCAGCGCGCAGCCCGTCTCCGCAGCGAGCTTCCGCACGAAATCGGCGCATTCCCCGAGAGCTTCATTCACGCCGACCTGATGGGGCGCGGCCTCCTCGGCCGTCTCGTCGAAGATCGAAGGCGTGATGAGCACGACGCGCGCACCGGCCTGCTGCAGCGCGGCGACGAGCGCGCGCTGATTCTCCTCGTAACGCGTGATCGCGGCGTGCCGCTTTTCCAGGATTTCGGGCGTCGCGGGCGTGTCCGTGTAGAGCGCCCGCTCGACGTCATTCATGCCAAACATGACCGAGGCGATCGTCGGCTGGTGCGGCAGGATATCCCATTTCAGTCGCTGCAATCCGCCTGCGGCACGGTCGCCGGAGATGCCGCAGTTGAACACGTCGATCACGGCGCCCGGCAGGCGAGTGAGGTAATAAAGCTCGATCCATTCGTGGTACGTGCCGCTGTGCGTGATGCTGTCGCCGATGACGCACCAGCGGTCGTGATTGTGGAAGACCGGCAGCGGCGCAGCGGTGGCGGCGGAATTCGCCGGCGTGGACGAGGAGGAGTCAACCGCCGGCGGAGCGACGGGAGAAGGAGCGGCGGCTCCGTGCGCCACCCGCACGCTGGTGGCGAGGAGGAGCGCAAACAGCAGAGGGCGGGGGCTCATAGGGAAAGCAAAGCGCAGCTTACCCCGATCGGCAACTGCTCGGGCGGGTGGAACGCGTTGTCCTCAACGCGTTGGAATCGCCGTCGACGATGAAACACGGACGGAGCGAACAACGCGTTAGGGACAACGCGTTCCACCTCCTGGCGAAACCGGCGCTCGGTCAGAGCATGTCGACGTCCATGCGGCCGTCGCGGTGAAGATCGCGCAGCCCGGTGCTGTTGCTCACGCTGACACCGTTGACGTTGCGGAGGACGAGGTGGTTGGCGCCGGCGGCGGCGGGCAGCGTGACGTGGTCGATGCTGGCGGCGGTGACGTCATCGAGGATCGCCACGGGACGGAAATCATCCTTCGCCGCGCGGAACTCGACGTGGCTCACGCTGAAATTCTTCACGTGGCGCGCCCAGAGACCCCAAGAGGGCAGCGTGCCGAAGCGGCCGGGCTCGGGATATTCCTTCTCGTATTCCTCGACGACGCGTTCGCCCTGTTCCTTCGTGCCGCCGCCGACGTAGTCGATGAAGATGTTGCTGAGCGAGAGGTCCTCGATCGGATGATCGGCCAATCCGGCGATGAGGATGCCGCCCTGGGCCGCGACATTGTGGGCGACGACGTTGTCGATCTTGATCCGGCGGGCGGTGCCGACGGCGATCGGACTCGGTCCGCGCAGGCGGGCGCCGAGGCGGACGAAGATGGGGGAGTTGCCGATGTCACGCATGCTGAGGTTGGTGACGGTGATGTCCTCCATCGGCCCGCCGTCCACTTCCTCGAGCGCGAAGCCGCGGCAGAATTCGAACACGCAGTTCGAGATCGTGAGGTTGCGGAAGCCGCCGTTGCCCTCGGTGCCGCACTTGATGCGGCCGGTGCCGCCGCCCGTGCGGGAACGCTGGCGGGTGCCGTCGAGGAACGTGCCCTCGTCGAAGCCGCTCACCTGGCAATTCGTGATCGTGATGTTCTCGGCGGGGCGAGGGTAGCCGAGGCCGAAGCTGCTTTTCGGGCAGATCGCGTCGTCGTTCGGGGAGTTCACGCTGCAGTTGGCGACGCGGACGTTCTGACAGGAGTCGAAGTCGATGCCGTCGCGGTTGGTGTCGATCTTCAGCCCGTCGCAGGTCCAGTTATCCACGCCCGTGGCGAGGATCGCGAAGTGACCGCCGTGGTAGATGGTGAAGTCGCGGAAGATGACATTGCGGCAGTTCTTCAGGGCGATCGCCTTGTTGCCCACGCCCGCGGGCAGCGTGTCGGTGGCGCTGGGATAGCCGAACGGCGTGTCCGCCGTGAATGCGCCGCCGCTGCCGCCGGCGCCGGGAGCCTGATTGGTCACGCGCGCGACCGGAGCCGGGCGCGGCTCGCCGGGCAGCGGATCCTTGCGCATCCCCTGGCCGCGGCTGAGGCCCTTGCCGAAAATGCGGCCAGGACCGGTGATCGAAATGTTCTCAAGATTCTCGCCCCAGATCAGGCTGTTGTGCCAGTGGGTGTGACCGAAGTCCTGATACTTGTCCCACTGGTTGGGCTCCGGCTCGTCGTAGCCGCCGGGCATCCCCACCGCCGGCGGTTCGGCGGCGAGCAGCGTGGCGCCATGGTCGAGATAGAGTCCGACGTTGCTCTTCAGGCGCACCGAGTAGCTCGCGTAGGTGCCGGCGGGAAAATACACCGTGCCGCCGCCGGCCGCCGCCGCGGCATCGATCGCGCGGTTGATCGCCGCACTGTCGATCGTGTGCCCGTCGCCCGTGGCGCCGAAGGCGCGGATATCGAAGCGGCCCGAGACGCTGGCGCTACCGGAGGCGCTGGCAGGCGCGGTCGCGGCGCTGGACGTCGTGCAGCCGGTCCACGCGAGCGAGAACACGGACAACGAGGAAAGAGCGAAAAGCGCACGCAGCGCAGCAGGGGAGGAAGGCATGGGAG
>CALFNJ010000066.1 GCA_937902865.1 uncultured Opitutaceae bacterium | reverse complement strand
CGTAGGAGAGAACCGAACGGACAAAGGTGGCGTCGGAGAAAGAGGACCGGGTCAGGGCATCGGTTTCGGTCGCTAGTAGGCGCGTCACGGCATCGGTGTGGCTCTCGCTCTGGCCGGTGTGGCTGCCGTGGTGGGTATGGCGGGACCGGCTGCGCCCGTTCGACAGCGAAGGTTTGGCTTCCAGGTAGCGGTCGTTCCCGTTCGCGAGGTAGGAAGAGTCGCTGCCGGTGCCGGCGGAGAAAGGGTTGCCGCTGGAAACGGAAGCCGGGGTCGAATTTGAATCCGGCGCGTGCGAGCTGGACGTATTGGTTTTCATAAGGTCTCGAGCATAGCTGAGATCGCCGTCCGCCCACTATCGGGCAAAACCCGTTCTGGGGTGAGGAAACGGCTTGAATTCAGATGCAATCCCGGGGTTTTTGCCGAGGCCCGGCGTAGCAATTTTCCGGAAGATAAATACCGCCGGAAGGTTTCACGCAGAGAACGCAGAGGACGCAGAGAAAACATTTTTTCTACCCCGCCCATTTCTTCGATTTACTC
Organism: uncultured Opitutaceae bacterium; assembly: GCA_937902865.1. Lineage (GTDB taxonomy): Bacteria > Verrucomicrobiota > Verrucomicrobiia > Opitutales > Opitutaceae > CAIUWA01. Next base: position 3,026 of record CALFNJ010000066.1, on the reverse strand, counting down.
TGTGTCCTCTGCGTTCTCTGCGTGAAACCTTCTGGGGTTCGCTTAATGCCGTTCGGTCGATGTTTTCTTTAACTTTGATTTTGGGCCGGTGCGGCTACGGCTGTAGCCGGGCCACCGGGTGCGAGGGATTTCCGTGATCGTTTTCACGTCCGGTGGCGCGCTGGGCGCGGGACCGGTGCCGAGGAGGTGGGCGAGCGTCATCGCGTCGTAGGGCGCGCGGACTTTCACGTCGTTGTCGAAATAGACGAAGACGTCGTGGTCGGCCCGAGGGCTCGAAGGAGGCGGCTGATCGCCGACGGTTTTCGCCCCGGTGGGATTTTGGCCGCGGCTCCACGCGCGGATCTTGCGCATCCAGGTTTGCAGGGCTTCGGGCGTGTAGCCGCTGACGTAGAGCTCCTCGTCGCCGTGCAGGCGCACGTAGACGAAATCCGCGGTGAGATCCTCCATGAAGGGCCACTTGCCGGCGGTGTCGGCGACGACGAGCGCGATGTGGTGCTCGCGCAGGAGCGCGATGAACTCCGGCGTCTCGAACGACGCGTGCCGCACCTCGAGCGCGTGCCGGAGCGGGCGGTTCTCGTCGGTCTTCAGCCAGGTGTGGGTGATGTGCTCGTCATGCCGGCGCGCCAGCCGGGCGGCGCTGGCGGTGTCCCGCGGCAGCAATTCGAAGAACGCGGCGAGCCGGTCGCGATCGTAGGGCAGGCTCGGCGGCAGCTGCCAGAGGAGCGGACCGAGCTTCGGGCCGAGGCGCAGCACGCCCGAGGCGAAGAAATTGGCGAGCGGTCCGGCGATGTCCTTCAGCCGCTTGATGTGCGTGACGAAGCGCGGCCCTTTGACGGAAAAGACGAAGTCGTCGGGCGTCTTCGCTCGCCAGGTCGCGTAGCTCGCCGGGCGCTGGAGCGAGTAGAACGTTCCGTTGATCTCGATCGAGCGCACCTGCCGCGAAGCGTAGTCGAGCTCGTCCGCCTGCCGCAAATCCTCCGGGAAAAACGTCCCGCGCCACGGGGCATAAGTCCATCCCGAGATGCCGATGCGAACGTTGCCGGCGGCTGGCATGCGCGCAGGGACCAAAGTCGAAGCGACCGGTTCCCAATCCGGTTTCACGCAGAGAACACGGAGTACGCAGAGATCGATCCTTTCGGGTCGGAATCTCTGTGTCCTCTGCGATCTCTGTGTGAAACCTTCCGAGGTTCGAGGTTTGAAGGTAGGGACGCGCGGCCCGCGGGTCCGGATCGATTCTCAGAGGTTCACCACAAAGGCACAAAAGCACGAAGATCGATCAAGGCGTGGGATCGCTTTGTGCCTTCGTGTCTTTGTGGTGAAATTCCTAGGATCGGCTTCGGATTGCGATTGGGATGGTCTGAGTCGCAGCGGACGGGCGGGCTGCCCGTCCCTACCTTACGGACGTCGGAACCGTCGTTGCAAAGCCCTGACCGTAGCAGGGCTTTCCTTCCATGCCCCGACCTCGATCCAAGTCCAAAGCAAGCACCCCAGCCGCGAGTTATGTGCCGCCGATGAAGGCGCTCGGGGTGACGGCGGTGCCGACGGGGGTGTGGCGCTGCGAGATCAAGTTCGATGGCTATCGCGCGGTGGCGCTGCTCAATCGCGGGCGGGCCGAGCTGTGGTCGCGCAATCGGAAGGAGATGTCGGCGGACTATCCCGAGATCGTGGCGGCGCTGGAAAAACTTCCCTGCGACTCGGCCGTGCTCGACGGCGAGATCGTCGCCCTCGATGCCGCGGGCCGCTCGCGTTTCCAGCTGCTGCAGGCGCGGGAAATCGGGGAGCGGCCGCCGATCCTGTTCTATGTCTTCGACGCGATGCAGCGCGACGGACGCTCGCTCCTTGACCAGCCGATCGAGGAGCGCCGGAAGGAATTGGAAGCGCTGCTGAAAAAGGCGGTGCGTCCCGTCCAGATCTCGCCGCTTTTCGAAGTCGAGCCCGCCGAGCTCATGGAGGCCGCACGGCAGCAGGGACTCGAGGGGATCATCGCGAAGCGTCCCGGCTCGCTCTACGAAGCCGACCGACGCTCGGGCGCGTGGGTGAAGTGCAAGGTCGTGCTCGAGCAGGAGTTCGTCATCGGCGGCTTCAGCGAGCCGCGCCACAGCCGCGAGCATTTCGGCGCGATCCTGATCGGTTATTACGAGGACGGAAAACTCATGTACGCCGGCAAGGTCGGCACCGGTTTCAACCGCGAACTGCTGCGCTCGCTGCACGGCCTGTTTCTCGCGCGCCGCCGCGAGACGTGTCCGTTTGCAAACCTGCCGATGCCCCGGCGCCCGCGCTTCGGCCAGGGCATGACGCGCTCCGAGATGAAGAAGGTGACCTGGATCCGGCCGGAGCTGGTGGCCCAGATCAAGTTCGGCGAATGGACGGAGGACCGCATCCTCCGCCAGCCGGTCTTTCTCGGGCTGCGAAAGGACAAGAAGGCGAGCGAAGTCCATCGCGAAAAGAGCACGGCGGAAGGGAAATAGCGGAAGCGGAAATGAATTAAGTCCAAATCGATCCCGATCCGATTTCACACAGAGGCACGGAGGACACAGAGATTCGCAGAATAAGATTCCGATCTCCGTGTCCTCCGTGCCTCTGTGTGAAACCTGCTGAAGGTTTGAGGGTGGGGACGCGCGGCCCGCGGGTCCGGATCGAGGGTTGACCGAGCCGAAGCGGACGGGCGGGCCGCCCGTCCCTACCGTGTCGAACCATTACTGGGTCTGCGGGTCTGGAGCGGTCTCGGTTTCTCCCTTCTCAACCCTGAATCCCCGTTTTTCCCATGGCTCGCGCGATCTGGAAAGGCTCCATCAGTTTCGGTCTCGTTTCGATTCCCGTCGCGCTGCAGAACGCGACCCGGGTGGAGGAACTCAAGTTCCGGCTGCTCCGTTCCTCCGACTTGAGCCCGGTGAACTACAAGCGTGTGGCGGAGGTCGACGGCAAGGAGGTGCCGTGGGAACACATCGTGAAGGGCTACGAGTACGAGAAGGGCAAGTTCGTCGTGCTCAAGGAGGAGGACTTCAAGCGCGTGGACCTCGAGGCGA
>CALFNJ010000065.1 GCA_937902865.1 uncultured Opitutaceae bacterium | reverse complement strand
CCCACCTTAGGCGGAGTAGGTCGACTCGAACCAGGGCGACTTGGCCGTCTTCTTGGCGCCGCCGTTGGCGGCGAGGTGCTCGAGGATCTTGAAGGCCAGCTCGGGATCGCCGCCGACTTTTTGCGCCAGGGCTTCGGCGGTGAAGGCGTCGCCTTTGGCGGACTGGAGTGCGGCGGACAGTTTCTGCTTCAGGGCGATCACGCCGGTCGCGGCCTTCTTGCCGGCTTCGACGCCGGGCTGGTGATAGGCGTTGATGTTGATGAGGGAGGCGTAGAGGCCGACCACGCGCTCGTAGAGAGCGATGAGCATGCCGAGCGTGCGCGGGGAGACTTCGGCGATCGTCAGGGTGATCGAGTGCCGGTCCTTTTCGCTGAGCGCGTCGCGCGTGCCGAGGTAGAAACCCTGCAGGTAATCACCGGACGTGACGCCGGGATCGACGTCGAACGAGTCGCCGTTCCGGTCCTTCAAGACCTCGATGAATGTGGCGAAGAAATTGTTCACGCCCTCGCGGAGCTGCTGCACGTAGGCGTGCTGGTCGGTCGAGCCCTTGTTGCCGTAGACGGCGATGCCCTGGTTGACGACCTTGCCCTGGAGATCGAGCTCCTTGCCGAGCGATTCCATCACGAGCTGCTGGAGGTAACGCGAGAAGAGCAGGAGGCGGTCCTTGTAGGGCAGCACAACCATGTCCTTCGCGCCGCGTCCGTCGGTGGCCCAGAACCACATGGCGGCGAGCAGCGCGGCGGGATTGTCGCGCAGCGAGGCCTTGCGGGTGGCCTTGTCCATCGCGGCGGCGCCGGCGAGCATCTGGTCGATCTTGATACCCTGGAGCGCGGCGGGCAGCAGGCCCACGGCGCAGAGCTCGGAGGTGCGGCCGCCGATCCAGTCCCACATCGGGAAGCGGGCGAGCCAGGCCTCGCGCTTGGCGGTCTGGTCGAGCTTGGAGTCCACGCCGGTGACGGCGACGAAGTGCTTGGGATAATCGAGTCCCGCGGCCTTGAAGGCGGCGGCGGCCTCGAGCATGCCGTTGCGCGTCTCGACGGTGCCGCCGGACTTGGAGATGACGATGACCAGGGTCTGGCGGAGCCGGCTGCCGATTTCCTTCAGCACGTAGTCGATGCCGTCGGGATCGGTGTTGTCGAAGAAGTGGACCTTGAGCTTGTCGCGGCCCGTCTTGAGCCGGCCGAGCGCGTGGCTGACGAGCTGCGGCCCGAGCGCCGAGCCGCCGATGCCGATCACCAGCAGCTCGCGGAACTTGCCGGCAGGACCGGCGATCTCGCCGCGATGGACCTTGGTCGTGAACGTCTTGATCGCCTCGAGTGTGTTCGTGATCTCGGCGGTGATCTCCGCGTTCGGTGCGAGCTGCGGCGCGCGGAGCCAGTAGTGGCCGACCATGCGTTTCTCGTCGGGATTGGCGATGGCGCCCTTCTCGAGCGCGTCCATGTCGGCGAAGGCCTTGGCAAAACGCGGCGCCATCGACTCGAGATAGCCGTCGGGAAACGGCATCCGGCTGATGTCGAGTGACAGGCCCAGCGAGGCGTTGTGGTAGAAGTTCGATTTGAAACGGGTCCAGCTCATGAGAGGCGTGAGGAGTGAGGCCTGAGGCTTGAGGCGTGAAGAGATCGACGTAGGGGCGTTCCTTGCGGACGCCCTAGTTCGAGATGACCGAAGGGCGTCCGCGAGGAACGCCCCTACGTTTTAGCGAGTGAGCGCGGCGGTGGTGACCGCCTTGGCGTTTTCGTCGAGCTCGAGGCGGAGATAGTCGTAGACCACGCCGGTGGTGAGTTCGCCGGCGGGCACGGTGAGCTGCAGCTCGTTTCCGCCCGCCTTGAGGAGGGCGGCGTCGAACTTCAGGGTCTGTTCCTGCCAGACGCTCTTGTTGGTGTTGTAACGGAGGGCGTTGGTGGAGACGGGACGGATGGCGCCGACGTCCTGGCCGTTGACCTTCACCGTGAGGCCCATGCCGTCAGCGCCGGCGAGGGCGATGCGGAGAGCGGCCTGGCCGTGCTCGTCCTTGGGCATGTCGAACTTGACCGTCCACGTGGTGGCGCGACCGTGGCCGTAGATTTTCCACGGACCGCTTTGGTTGGTCTGCGGATATTCCTGGAGCGACTCCGCCTTCACCCAGCCGAAGCGCTGGTTCGCGGGATCCTTCGCGTCAGGATTCATCCAGGCGGTGGATTCCGAGTGCGGCGTCTGCTGGAAGAACCAGTCCTTGTGATAGTCGCTCTTGCCGATCGTGTAGGTGATATCGTTCGGGAAGAGGAGCGGGTAGCGCAGGCCCCAGCCCCAGAGCCAGTAGTTCTCGCCGTCGCCCTTGAAGAACTTGCCGCCGGTGCGGTCGGGATAGCCGATCTCCCAGATCTGCTTGCCGTAGCGGACGGGCTTCCAGTCGAGCTGGCCGAGATCGATGTTCTTTCCGGCCTGCACGGTGATGTTCGCCTGGGCGAATTCGCCGAGCACGCCGTCGGCGAACGCGTGCAGCGTGTAGGTGCCGGGGCGGACGTTGGTGATGGTGAACTTCCCATCCTCGGTGCCGTCGTTCCAGAACTGATAATATTTGGCGTCGTGCGCCCAATCGATCGTGCGCGGGCCACCGAAGCCGCCGCGTCCGGCGGCGGGGCCGCCACGTCCAGCGCCAGCAGCGGCGCGGGCGCCGTTGGCCGGCCCGCCGGCCCGCGGAGCCGCGGCCGCGCCAGCGGCCGGAGCGGGCCCGCCGCCACCGCGGCCTTCGACGACGTAATCCGGATGCGCGAGACCGATCGTGAGGTGGGGGAGCTTCTTGCTCGCGGCCTGCGGATCATCGAGGACGAGGCGGCCGGTCACGTTGCCGCGCTCGTTCTTGTGGGGATAGTCCACGCCATTGACCCAATCGTAGGGCCACTTCGCCTTTTCTTTGCGCGCCTGCTGCAGGGCTTCCTGCCAGAGGGCGGTGCCGTTGGCCTTCCAGGCGGACGGCACCGTCGGATTGCCGGCGGTGGCGGCGAGCGTGGCGAGATCGGCGGCGGACGGGGTGCTGAAGTTCTCCAGCGAATTCACGTAAACGAAGATCGGGCCGATGACCTTGTTCCAGCTTTCGCCGGCGGGAACGCTGGCGGTGGCGCCGCCGCCGTAGTGGGTGCCGCGCCAGTAATCGAGGATGATGGGGTCGGGGTTGCCGTTGTCGCCGAAGTGGCAGACGAGCTCCTGCTTCGAGGCGCCGCCGCTGAGGTATTCGATCGTCGGATTGATGAACCAGATGCCGATGTGGTCCTTGGTGCTGGACCAGCCGTAGGCCGGAATTTTGTACTGCACGGCGTTGTAGCTGTACTTGTGCTCCACGGAATTCTTGTAGACGCCCTTGCTCATGATCCGCTGCTCCTTGGCGTGGACGACGACGCCGGTGCCCCAGTCGGTCGGCGCGGCCTCGAGCATGTTGCGGTCGGCGTCGACCGAGATCCAATCGAAGGTCTGGTTGAGGAACGTGATGTAACGGCTCTCGGGCACATTGAGCGGCCCGTATTCCGCGGGGTGCGAAAAGATCGCGTAGGTGTACACGCCGCTTTCGCCGCGGCCGAGGGCGTAACGGATCTCGAGGTCGAGATTCTGCGTCCCGCCCTGCGCGCCGCCGGGCGAACCGGGCGTGAGGCCGATCTTGCCGCCGGTGACGCCCTTGATGGAAATCTCGCCGCGCGCGCCGCCGTTCTGGGCCGGATCGATCGTGAGGGAACGGGTGAGGCCGCCGACTTTTTCTGCCTGCGAGGGATCCTCTTCCCAGACGCCGGAGTGGCCCTGGTCGTGTCCCATCGTATCGATGCCCTTGTAGATCAGCTGCTGCAGCTCGCCGGTGCGCTTGTTGACGCGGGCCGTGACGATGCCGTTGGCGAGGACGAAGGAATTTTCCTCCTCGGTGATGGTGACCGGCGCGGTGCCGGTGGGCTTGGCCACGGTCGGCGCGGCGTCGGCGGCGCGGAGCGAGGGGAAGGCGAGGAGGGCGGCGGCAAAAGCGAGCGCCGGCAGGCGTCGCAGCAGGGACAGGGCAGGGGATTTCATGGCGAATTTTGGGCGGAAGAGGCGCGTGACCGGAAACAGGTCGACCATCTCCAAGCACGAACCCTACCAAGCTGGCGCATTGCGGGACGTAGTCCAGCGCGATGCGGCGTAGGCTCTCTGCCGGAGGAATGAGGGCGGGAATTGCCGGATGGAGCAGCGGCGATGCCGCCGCTCGTCATCGGCCCTACCGCTTTCCTTTCTCACTCCAGTCGGTCATTGCGCGAATTTTTTCTGGCAGGGCGGCGACTGCTTCGCTTGGGCCTTCAAGGTCAAACTGATGGACACAGCAGCCGCATCCGTAGTCCTCGGAAATGAAGCTCATCTTTTCTTTCCATCGCTCCAACCAAGCTGCGAACGCGACTTCTTCCTCCGGAGAGTCGGATGAAACGCACACTGAGGCGCGCTGGTTCATCTTCGTTGGCTGGCGTTAAGGTGAGTCACGGCCGCTCGGGGCCGTTGGCTCCAGCGCTGGTTAGACCGGCTTCTCACTTGCTGCGGCCCGAATCTTGATGGCGCGATAGATTAAATAACACCCGTAGCCGGAAAAGCTAACCGCAAGGAAGCGTCCGAGATCGAAGCCCTCTCGACCACGAGTCTCGTCAAAAAACCCGACCCCGAGCATCAGGCGAAATACAGCGGATACCACCACGGAAACCAAATTTGAACGTACGATTGACGCGGACGTGGCAGAAATTTTGGTACTGCGATCGA
>CALFNJ010000064.1 GCA_937902865.1 uncultured Opitutaceae bacterium | reverse complement strand
CACATTCGTGGCGGCCATATCGTGGAGTGGCAGCGCCGGCATTTCTCCCGTCATGATCCGGCCGACGACATCCGCCGCGACCGAGGCGAGAAAGGCGGAGACGAAGACGACCGGGGTGAAATTGCCGGCGAGTTCCTCGAGCACGAACATGACTCCGGCGAGCGGCGCGTTGAAGGCCGCGGCCAAACCGGCGCCGGCGCCGGCGGCGATGAGTGCTTTCCGCTCGCCCTCGCCGGGTTTGACGCGAAACCACTCCGACACCATGAGCCCGGTCGCTCCGCCCATCTGGATGGTGGGACCCTCGCGTCCCAGCGCCAGACCGCCGCCGATTCCCACGAGCCCAGCGAGGAATTTCACGGGCAGGAGTCGGCGCCACTCGATGCCGCGCTCACCCAGCACGAAGCCTTTTAGCTGGGGGATGCCGCTGCCGCCTGCATCCGGGGCGAAGCGCCGGACCAGCCACAGGCCGAGCCCGCCGCCCACGGCGCCCAAGGCGATGGCGAACGGAATCCGGACCTCGGGACGATAGTGCGAGAGCAACGCGATGCGCCCGCTCTCCGCCGTGGCGAGTGCGAAACGAAAAGCCGATGCGAGCAAGCCGGCGACGATCCCGACCACCAGCGCCTTGGGCAGAATGTGACGCCGTTTGACCTCACCCGTGCCGAGACCGAATCCAGAGTCATGCCGCATCGGATCAATGCATGGCAGGTGCCACCGGGACGCAAGGAGCCGTCATTGCACGACAGGCATTTTTCACCGGAAACAGATCGCGTCGGGATCAGCCAATCAGGAAGCAGGCCGACAGAATCACGGTGGGCGCCAGCGCACCGAGGAATAGTCCGACGGGTTTCACGCCCTCGGGAAAATAGCGGGCAAGGATCGTCTGGCCGGCTGGATTTGGCGCATTCGCGATGACCGTCAGGCCGCCGCCGGTGACCGCCCCGGCGACGACGGCATATTTCAGCGGGTCGGAAAATCCCGGGACGAGCGAGGCGAGGAACGTGATGGCCGCATTGTCGTTGAAGGCCGTCAATCCCGTCGCGGTGAGGAAAAGCGGAAATTCACTGAGCCCCCGCAGGATCGGCTCGATCCACCACGCCTGGAGTCCGCCGTGGATCACGAGTCCGGCGAGGAAGAAACCGACGAGGATCGGCGCGCGGAGCTCGATGGAACTCTGATGCCGCGGCGTGGCTTGGGCGAAGGCGAGGAAGAACAGGAATCCGCCGACAAACATCACCGGGTGGTGCGCCTGCCAGACCGTGAAGGCGAGAAAGCCGAGTTGGACCAGGGTGACCCAGGCTGGCACGGCGCCGCCTTGGGCGGCGGGAGGGACTTTTCCCTTCTTCTTCGCCGCCAAGGCGACGAATTCCTGGCGGAAAATGGCGTAGTAGAACAGGGTCGAAACCGTGATTCCCATCGCCGCGCGCCATCCGAAGCTGCCGAGCATGTGCAGCAGGCCCCAGTCCCAGGTGTGGGCAACCATGATGACCGGAGGCGCGGCAAAATGAGTCAGCGTTCCGCCGACCGACACGTTGACGAAAAGCAGTCCGATCGTCGCGTAGGCGAAACGCGGGCTGGGCTGCAAAGGATAGAACTGTCGCGCCAGGAGCAGGGCGGCGATCGTCATGGCCGCCGGTTCGGTGATCAGTGAACCGAGCAAGGGCGCCACGATGAGAATCGCGAGCCACCAGGCCCCGGGTGTGCCGCGCCCCAGGCCGGCCACCTTGCTCAACGCGGCCTCCGCCAACGCCAGGACGGGACGCGTGGCGGCCAGCGCCATCACGATCACCACGAACATCGGCTCGGTGTAGCTCACCCGGTGGCTGACGTAGTCGACCGCGGTGCTCCAGCCCTTCAGCCAGGCGATCGTGCCGAGCAGCAGCACGGCCCAGATGCCGAAGACCGCCTCGATCTCCCCGAAAAAATGCAGCACCTGTCCGAGAAAGCTGACATTATCGGAGTGTCCGGTGCGGCCGGCACCGGACCGGGCCGCATGTCGCTGCTGCACCCGATGCGCCCAATGACGGATCTTGGCGGTGAGAAACGTGTGCCCGATCGCTCCGGCGAAGATAAGCAAGGCCGCCAGGTTCAACGGATCCGCCGCGGCACGGGAGCGCAGGACCTCCCAAAGACCGCCGCCGGTCGGATCCTGATAGTGGTCGAGGGGGATTGGCAGCACGGTCGACACGGACGACGCCACTGGTTTGAACGTTGCGCGGATGGCGGCCCGACCATCCAGGTGACCTTCGGGAACTGAATTGCACCCGAACCCTTTGTTTGGCCTCGGTACAAAAAATGTACGGGGACCGCGGTCACTCCGTTGTTTTCCGCGGAAAGCGTCAAGGGCGGTTTCGATCGCGAAGGCCGGGCTGCCGGGAACGACACAGTGTTCCCCAGGCTGACCACGTGAATTCCTCCGTAAGGAATAATAGGGAATTCCCAGGAAGCTTCCTTTGACAGTGCCTTGCCTGCCTTCAGGGTCGCCCACTAATGCGGCTTCAGCTGGGTGTTTATCGGTTTTTTGAAGATCCCCCTTTTGAGTTCTTTTGGCTCGATGCTCGATGGATCGTGTCGGTTCACGAAGTCTCCTGTGACTGTTGCCGCTGCGTGGTTTGGCACAGCCGTTGGCAATTATCCTGGGAGGTGGCGTCCGCGACGGACGTTGAAAAATTAATCCACAAGCTTCGCCGCGCGGGCTTTGAATTGGACCGCAATTCGATCGCCAGTCAGGTTTGCGACTTTCTCGAAGTGGCGAAACGGGCCGAGCGGATTTCGCGTGTGAACACGTCGGGCCGATGAGGAATTGCTGCGAATCGGCCAATCCAAGCACAAAGACCAGAGCGGTTGGCCTTACATCTCCACTGACACCGTGCCTACTTGTTTAGGCATGTTTTAGGATGCTTCTTTTTGAAAATTCCACCCGGAGCCGCCTGAGCTATTCCCGACCGGGGTTCGAATCTCCCCGTGGGGACGCCACCGAGACGCGAGTGCCGGATGCCAGCGACTTGAAACGGCCGCAGGCCTGGGCGGCACCTTCACGCCGTCCTCTTCAGCTGGCGGACGTGCCCAGCAGCTCCATCGCTTTCAGCGCGGCGGCGAGACGGGTTTCCACGCCGAGCTTGGCCGTGATGTTCTCCACGTGCTTTTTCACGGTGGCCGGCGCGTTGCCGACGATGATGGCGATCTCGGGGCTCGTTTTGCCCTGAGCGACCCAGAACAAAATCTCCGCCTCCCGCGGCGTCAGCCCGAGCGGAAGCAGCATCTCGGGCGACGGCGGCGGCGCTTTTTCGTCGAGGTAGACGAGCCGGCTGCGACCGTCGCGCACGTCGGCCGCGCGCGTCAGCTCGAGCTGGCGCGCCCCGCGCGAGATTGTCAGGACGCCGCCGGCCGAGGTCATGAGCCATTGCGCCACCTCGGCGGGCAGCCCCGGGCCGGACCAGTCGGCAAAATAACGCTGGAGCAATTTCAGCGCCGCGGCGGCGATGAACTGCACGTCGGCGTTGGCGTCGACGACAATCACGGCGCGGTCCAGCGACTCCCGGAGCGCGCGCTCGGCGGAGACGCGCTGCTGGATCGCGGCGTCGAGCCGTTCGTTTTGCTCGGCCAGCTCGCGGTTGCGGTCGCGCAGCTCGAGATGGACCGCGATGCGCGCGAGCACTTCCTCGGGAAAAATCGGCTTCGTGATGTAGTCGACGGCGCCGGTCTGTAGGCCGCGGACCTTGTCCACGGTCTCGCTCAACGCTGTCATGAAAAAGATCGGCACGTCGGCGAACCGCGGGTCGGCCTTGATCCGGCGGCAGGTTTCGAACCCGTCAAGCTCCGGCATCATCACGTCGAGCAGGATCAGATCGGGCGCCATCTGGGGCAGCTCGGCCAGCGCGTGGCGGCCGCTCTCGCTCACGAGCACCTTGAAGCCGTGGCTGCGGAGAAAGTCGAAGAGCAC
>CALFNJ010000063.1 GCA_937902865.1 uncultured Opitutaceae bacterium | reverse complement strand
GCCTGCGCCTCGGTGAGGGCGGAGGCACGGGCGGCCGCCACGGAGGCGGCGGTGGCAGCCTGGGCGGCGCGGCCTTTTTCGGCGGCGAGACTCGCCTGGGCTTCCGTGGTCGCGGTGGTCTGCTGCGTCAGCTTCTGCTGCGCCTCGGCGAGGGAGCGCCGCGAGGCCTCGAGTTCGGCGGTGAGGCTCGTGGCCTTCGCGTCGGTGTCCGCGACGGTGCGGGTTTGCGCGGTGAGCTCGGCGATTTTCTTCTCGCTGGCGGCCAGGTCGGCCCGGCTCTTCTCCGCCGCTTCGCGGGTGCGGGCGAGTTCAGCGGCCTGCGTGGCGGAAGCCGCGGACGCGGCGGTGAGTTTGTCCTGCGCGGCGGCGAGATCGGTGCGTGCGGTCGCGAGGTTGGCCGCGAGCTGGCGGGTCTCGTCGTTGGCGGCGGCCCGGCCGGCGTCCTGCGCCTCGCGCAGGCGGGTTTGCAGCTGGGGAATCTGCTGCTGCAGGCTGGCGCGGTCGGCTTCGAGCGACTGGATCTGGGCTTTCAGGGTCGCAGCCTGTCCGGTGGCCTCCGCGGCGGCGGCGGTTTTCGCGGTGAGATCGGCGGACAGGCGATCTTTCTCGGTCGTGAGAGCGGTGACGGACGAGGCTGCGGTTGACGCTTTGGCGGCGGCTTCAGTCCGCTGGGATTCGCTGGCGGCGAGCTGGCCTTTGACGGTCGCGAGCTCCGTCTGCAGGTCCGCAACCTGAGCGGCGGCGCGGTTGTTGTTGCCAGCCTGCGCGGACGCCTGGCTGGCGGCGGATTTCGCGGCGGCGAGCTGTTGGTTCAGGTCGGTGATCTGCTTGGCCTGCGCATCCGCTTTGGCCGTGGCGTCAGCAACGAGGCGATCCCGCTCGGCGGTAAGCGCGGCGACGGTCGAGGCTTTGGCCGCGGCTTCGGTGCGTTGCGCTTCGCTGGTGGCGAGCTGACCTTTGACGGTCGCGAGCTCGGCCTGCAGGTCGGCGGCCTGAGCGGCGGCGCGGGTGTTGGTGCCGGCTTGAGCGGTGGCCTGACTGGCGGCGGATTTCGCGGCGGCGAGCTGCTGATTCAGGTCGGCGATCTGTTTCGCCTGGGCAGCGGCGGCGGTCGCGGCTTTTGCCGAAAGGTCCGCTTCGGCTGCGCGGGCCTTCGTCGATGCCTCCTGCGTCGCGGCGGTCTGCTGCGTCAGCTTCTGCTGCGCGTCCGCGAGGGAACGGCGCGAGGTTTCGAGTTCGGCGGCGAGGCTCGTCGCCTTGGTCTGGGCGTCATTGGCGTTGCCGGCGGTGGCTTCGGCGCGGGTCAGGCGGGCGGAAAGCGCGTCCTTCTCGGCGGTGAGGGCGGCGACGCGGTCGGTCGCCTGGGATTTTTCGACGGCGAGGGCGTTGCGCGCGGCCTCGAGGGAACGCACCTGCGTCAGCAGATTGTTCACCTGGCCCGATGCTTCCTGGGAGGCGGCGGCCTTGGTCTGGGCCTCGCTGCGCTGCGCCTCGCTGGCGGCGAGCTGGGCCTTGAGCGTGGCCACTTGGCCGGACAGCGAAGCGGCATCGGCCTCCAGCTTGCCGTGCTCGCCTTCGAGCTGCGTCGCGCGCGTCCGGAGCGCGGTTAATTCGGCGCTTGTACCGGCGGCGGCGGTCTGGGCGGCCTGATTGGCGGCGCTGAGGGAGGAGAGATCGGCCTTGGCCTTCTCGGCCTCCTTCCAGGCGGTGGCGAGTTCGGCGCTGAGCTGGCGCTTGTCGTTGTTCGCGGCGGCCAGGTCTTCCTGTGCCTTGGCGAGCGCGCCTTGCGTGGAGGCGGTGGACGCCGCCTGCTGCCCGGACGCGGAGCGCGCGGCGGTGAGCTGCTGGTTGAGGTCGGCGATCTGTCTGGCCTGGGCCTCAGCCTTGGCCGAAGCGTCGGTGGCGGCGGCGGTCTTCGCTTTTGCGTCGGCGGCGAGGCGGTCCCGTTCCGCAGTCAGGCCGGTCACCTGCTGCTGGCTGGCGGCGAGCTCGCGGCGGGCGGCTTCGAGATCGGAGCCAAGCTTCTGCGCGGCGGCGGAAGTCTGGGTGGAGGCGGCACCCGCGGCGGCTTCGAGCCGGGCGGTGTCCGCGGTGAGCTGGCTGATGCGGGCTTCGGCGCGGGCGAGCGAGGCCTCGGCTTCGGATTGGGCGGCGACCGCTTTCTGGCGATCGGACTGGGCCGTCGTGGCGGTGGCGGTGGCGGTCTCGAGCGCCTTGGCGCGTTCGCCGGCGAGCGTTTCGAACTGCTGGATGCGCGCGGCGTTGGCGGCGACGGTGGCTTGGGCATCGCGCACCTGGGCCTGGAGCTGCGTCAGCTGCGCCGCCTGCGCGGTGGCGCCCTGTTGCGCGGTTTCGAGGCGGGTGACGCTGGCGCGAAGGGCGTCAACCTCGGAGCTGAGCTGCTGCTTGTCGTTGCGCAGATTGACGAGCTCGGCCTGCACCTGGGCTGAATTCTCGGCCGACTGGCCCGGCTGGTCCGGGACAATCATCACCGGACCGACCGGCATCGGAGTACCCGGAGGAGGAGGACCGACGGGGGAGACGCGCGCGGCATCAGCGGCGGAAGGCGCCGGGGCTGGGGCAGGATTCAAGGCCACCACGGTGCCGGTGGGAGGGCCGGCCTTGGTGGTGGCAGCGGCATCGCTGCGTCCGGAGTTCGCGGCGGCGCGGCGCGCAGGCAGCAGCGGACGGATCGCCTCGATCCGGCGGCGTCCCTCGGCGAGCTGCTCGGGAGTCATCCGATTCAGCAGCGATTCGATCGCCTTGCCCGTGCTGCCGCCTTCAGCGGCAAAGGAGAGCCAGGCGAAGGCTTCGGGCAGGTTTGCGGGCACATTGCGGCCCTCCGCGTAGGCCAGGCCGAGATTGTACTGCGCGATGGGATTGCCCTTTTCCGCATTGGTGCGGAGTGACGCAATTTCCGCCGGCTCGGCGCCCGCGGCCGGCAACGGGCGGACGAGGAACGCGAGCATCACCAAAGTGACCAGCGCGAGAGAGGCGGATTTGATGGCGGACATGGCCCGGACCTTAGGGCCTCCACCAGCGGACTCAATCCGCGAAAAGACAGTCGGAAGCCGGGGTGGCATTCGCGGCCGTCAAAGGTGCGAAGAATCCGTAAAACTTCGATGAGTCCGATTCGGTGTAATTCTGAAGCCAGGAAACCAGGAAAAAGACTTTGAAATCCGGATGCCGATTCGTGGCTTCCCGGCTTCCGAATTAATGGTCCGAAACCGGATCTTTCAGCCGCCGACGTCGGCCCAGTTCTGGGCGCGCTGGACGGCGCGGCGCCAGTCGCGTTGCAATGCTTTCATTTTGGCGGAGGAGGCTTGGGGGCGGAATCTCCGGCCGACGCTCCAAAGCTTGGCGATTTCCGCGCGGTCTTTCCAGAAGCCGACGGCCAGTCCCGCGAGGTAGGCGGCGCCGAGCGCAGTGGTCTCGCGGGTGTGCGGACGGACGACCGGGACACGGAGCAGGTCGCACTGAAACTGCATGAGCGAATCGTTCACCGTGGCGCCGCCATCGACCCGGAGTTCCTTCAACCGCAAACCCGCGTCGGCCTCCATCGCGGCGAGCAGATCCGCGCTCTGGCAGGCGATGCTTTCGACCGCGGCCCGGGCGAGATGCGCGGCCGTGGTGCCGCGGGTCAGTCCGAAGATCGCGCCGCGCGCGGCGGCGTCCCAGTGCGGCGCGCCGAGCCCGGTGAAGGCGGGGACGAAATAGACGCCACCGTTGTCCGGAGCGCGGGCGGCAAGGGCCTCGATGTCTCCCGATCGGGCGATGACCCCAAGCCCGTCGCGCAGCCATTGCACGACCGCGCCGCCGATGAACACGCTGCCTTCGAGCGCGTATTCGAGCGGGCCGTTTCGCCCGAGCCGCCAGGCCACGGTGGTGAGCAGACGGTGCCGTGAACGCACGGGCCGCGTTCCGGTCTGCAGCAGCAGGAAACAGCCCGTGCCGTAGGTGTTCTTCGCCATGCCCGGACGGAAGCAGGCCTGGCCGAACAGTGCGGCCTGCTGGTCGCCCGCGATTCCGGCGATGGGAACGCCGCGCAGCGCAGGAATGCTTTCCACTTCGCCGTAAACTTCGCTGCTCGCACGCACCTCCGGCAGCACCTCGCGCGGAATGCGGAGCGCCCGGAGCAATTCCGCGTCCCAATCGCCGGTGGCGAGGTTGAGCAGCAGTGTGCGCGAGGCGTTGGAGACATCGGTGGCATGCACGCGGCCGCCGGTGAGCTGCCAGAGCAGCCAGGTGTCGACCGTGCCGAACGCCAGTTCTCCGCGGCCGGCCCGCCGGCGGGCGCCGGGCACGCGATCGAGCAGCCAGGCGAGCTTGGTGCCGGAAAAATAGGGATCGAGCAGGAGGCCGGTGCGGCGCCGGAAGCGCGGCTCCAGTCCGCGCGCCCGCAGGCGACGGCAGAGAGCTGCGGTGCGCCGGTCCTGCCAGACGATTGCCGGCGCCAGCGGGCGACCGGTGGCGCGATCCCAAAGCAGGGTGGTCTCGCGCTGGTTGGTCAGGCCGATCGCCGCGAGATCCGTCCCTGTGAGATTGGCCTCCGCCACGGCGGCGAGCGCGGTCCGGCGCGTGGTCTCCCAGAGGTCGTCGGGGTTGTGCTCGACCCAGCCCGGCTCCGGAAAGTGCTGCGGAAACTCCTGCTGCGCGGTCGCCACGGCGCGTCCGCGGCGGTCAAAAACGATCGCGCGCGACGACGTCGTGCCCTGGTCGAGCGCGAGGACAAAACGGCGGGGCATGTCGGCAGGATGGGACGAAAATCGGAAATTAGAAACGGGAAACTCGGAATTAGTATCAAAGATGCGGGACACGCGCGCGGACCTCCGGCGCGACGTGGACAGCGACGCGACGGGCATTCCGGCCGGAGAAAATTCCCGGGATTTTGAGAGGAGAAACCACGCCTCGGGTGCGAGGCGGCCGAGCTCGCCGCCGTCCGTTGCTCAGGCACCGAATTTTCCCTGCCGCAGCCGCGCCGAAATCACGATGTCCGGTTTCGCAAGGCCGTCCGAACGCTTTTTCCGAAAATTTTCATTGGCCAAAGACCGCGCTCAAACGTCTCAACAACAAACCTCCACCCTGTCCCGGTCTGCGCTTGCACCAAAAGTAAGCTAGCTTACCAAATTCCCGCCTCCTGCTCCGCTTTTTCCCGCATGATGAGTCCCAGCCTGCCTAATTTTGACCGCGGCCTTGGCTTCCTCGTGGCCGACGTCAGCCGGCTGCTCCGGAGGGAATTCGACCGGCGGGTGAGGGGATTCGGGCTGACCCGCGCGCAGTGGATGCTGCTCTTTCACGTGGCGCGCCAGCCGGGCGCGAGCCAGAGCGACCTGGCCGACAGCCTGCAGCAGGAGAAAATCACCGTCAGCCGTCAGGCGGCCCGCCTGGAAAAGAACGGCTGGCTGGAGCGGCACGATCATGTGGCCGACGGGCGGGCGTACCGCCTGCAGTTGACGCCCAAGGCGCGTGACATGGTGGTGCGGCTGTCGCGGATCGCGGAAGATCTGCGGCTCGACGCGCTCACCGGCCTGTCGGCGCCGCGGCGCGAGGCGCTGATCAACGATCTGCTCCGCGTGAAGGAAAACCTCATGCAGATGCCGATCAACCCGGCCAAATAACCCTTTCCATGAAAAGAAAACTCCCTGCTTCCGGCCGCGCTTCATTCCTCGCGCTGCCGGTGGTTCTGTTGACTTTCGGCCTCGCCGGTTGCGGCGGTGGTGAACACGCCGCGGCGGTCACAGCCGCGCCTCCCGTCCCGGTGCAGATGGCCGTCGCCGTGCAGAAGGACATGCCGCGCCTGATCGACTCGATCGGCAACGTCCAGTCCCTCCGCACCGTGGCGATCAAGTCGCAGGTCGACGGAATCATCGCCCAGATCCATTTCCGGGAGGGCGACGAAGTGAAGGCGGGCGACGTGCTCGTCTCGCTCGACCGCCGGCCGTTCGAAAACGGCCTGAGCATCGCGCGGGCGGACCTCGCCAACGCGCGGGCCGAGGCGGATCAGGCGGCGAAAGACGCCGATCGCTACACCCATCTCGATCAGAAAGAGGCGATTTCCAAGGAGCAGCTGGCGCAGGTCCAGACGAAGGCGGAGACCTCGCGGGCGCAGGTCCAGGCCAAGGAGGCCGCTGTCGCCAACGCCGAGCTGCAGCTCAGCTACGCCGAAATCCACGCGCCGATCGCCGGCCGCACCGGCCAGCTTCTCTTGCACGAAGGTGCGCTGGTGAAGGCGAACGACGTCAACCAGTCGATCGTCACGCTCAACCAGTTGGCGCCCGTGTCGGTCGCCTTCGCCGTGCCGGAGGATACGCTGGGCGCGATCCGTGCGGCGCTCGCCGCCGGCGGCGTGACCGTGGCGGTGTCGCAAAGCGAGGCCGGCCTCGCGCGCACGGAGGGAAAACTCGAATTCGTCGACAACGCGGTGGATGTGTCGACCGGTACCGTCACGCTGAAGGCGATTTTTCCGAATGCGGACCACGCGCTGTGGCCGGGGCAGTTTGTCCACACCGAATCAGAGGTCGGCATTGACCGCGGAGCCGTGGTGATCCCGACCTCCGCGATCCAGACCGGGCAGACGGGCTCGCAAGTGTTCGTGGTGAAGCCCGACCATTCGGTGGATCTCCGGCCCGTGAAGATCCTCCGCACGGTCGGCGATTCGGCGCTGATCACGGAAGGAGTGAAGGGAGGCGAAACCGTGGTGACCGACGGTCAGCTGCGGCTCGTGCCCGGCACGAAGGTGGAGGCGCGGACGATCGCGGGGGTGGCGGCGGCGCAACCTGGAACGGCCACGCCATGAACCTCCCGGCCCTCTGCATCCGCCGGCCGGTGATGACGACGCTGCTCGCGGTGGCGTTGTGCATCTTCGGCGCGATGGCCTATCGGCTCCTTCCGGTCAGCGATCTTCCGAATGTCGATTTCCCGACCATCGTCGTCACGGCCACCCTGCCCGGCGCCACGCCGGAAACGATGGCCTGCGCGGTGGCGACTCCGCTCGAGCAGCAGTTCTCGACCATTTCCGGCGTGGATTCGATGACGTCGGCCAGCGCGCTCGGCTCCACCTCGATCACCCTGCAGTTCAGCCTCGATCGCACGATCGACGGCGCCGCCCAGGATGTGCAGTCCTCGATCGCCGCGGTCCAGCGCCGGCTGCCGAATGACATGCCGGCGCCGCCGTCCTTCCGGAAGACGAATCCCGCGGACCAGCCGGTGCTGTTTCTCGCCCTGAGCTCGGCGACGCTCCCCTTGTCGGTGGTGGATGAATATGCCGAGTCCAACCTCGCGCAGCGCATTTCGACGGTCGATGGCGTGGCCCAGGT
>CALFNJ010000062.1 GCA_937902865.1 uncultured Opitutaceae bacterium | reverse complement strand
TCGCGATCCTCGCGCGCGAGATTCAGGCTATCGCGCAGCGCCGGTTCGCGCGCCGTGCCCCATTTTCCCGGAGGAATTCCGGACGCCAGCGCCCTCAGGGCCGGGAGACCGCGGGGAGGCAGGGTTTCCTCCATCGGCCCCATGAGCGCGAGGGGCACGAGGTCGCCGCCGTCGGCGCCGAGCACCGGCCGAGCTTCCAGTGCGCGCCGGCCCTCGAGCAGCGCCCGGTGGGTGGCCGCGGCAGGACCGAACGGAGTGAGACAACCACAGGCCTCGATCCCCGCCGCAAAGTGGTCGGCAGTCCGGGTCATGCGGCGAAAAAATCAGACACGAGGGCTGGCCTGATGCGCCCGGATGAACGCCGCGAGACCGGCCACGCTGGCGAGCGCTTCCTTCGACTCCTCGCTGCTGCTGATCTTGATGCCGAATTCCTTCTCCAGTTTCACCACCAGTTCCAGGGCATCGACGGAATCGAGCCCGAACCGGGAGGAACCAAAGAGCGGCTCGTCATCGGGAATGTCTTCGGGACGGATGTCATCCAGCCGCAGGCTTTCGACGATCAGGGTTTTCAGGCGAGCGATCAAGGGGTCGGACATGGAAATTCAGTTGAGTTCAGTGGAGCCGCTGATGGACAGCAAGATTTGGCTTCGGTGCGGCATGCCGGAAGGTCAGGGGCGGAAGGCCAGAAGGCCGGAAGCCCAGATGGTCAGATGATCGGAGGGTTGCTGGCGGACTTTGGGGAGGGTGATCGGGAGAACAAAACTCCGCCGGTTTGATTTTCTGGGCCATCTCAACTTCAGGCCGCCCGGCTTTCTGGTCATCCGATCCTCCGGCCCTCGTGCCTCAGGCCTCCCGCCTTGAGCCTTCAGGTTTTCGTCGCGACGTATTCGCTGAAGAGCCCGAGCAGCGGGATGCGTTTCGCGTCCGCAAAACCGGCTTCGCGCAGGGCGGCCAGCACCGTGGCGGGAGGAACGCAGGCGTCCATGGTTTCCCAGTAGTACACCATCATGTCCTTCGCCGCGCGGCTGCGGGTGAAGAGCTGGGTCAGGCCGGGATAGATTTTCCCGAAATAGATGCGGAAGAAAAATCCACGGACCGAACCTTCGGGCTTGGTCACTTCCAGGATGAGCAGCTTGCCCCCCGGTTTCAGCACGCGGCGGTATTCGCGAAACGTCTGCTCGAGGCTGGTGACGTGCCGCAGGGCGTAGCCCATGGTGAGAAAATCGAAGGAGTTGTCGGGAAAGGGCAGGGATTCCGCGCGGCCGACGACGAACTTGGCGTTCAGCTTCTTTTTCGCCTCGGCGAGCATGCCTTCGCTGGGGTCGAGGCAGGTGATCGTGTCGGCGGAACCAAGGATCTTCGCCGCCTCCGCCGCGACGAGTCCCGTGCCGCACGCGACGTCGAGCAACGGAGGTCCCGGGGGGTTATCGTGACGCTGCAGCGTCCAGCGCCGATAGGAAGAGCCGCTCCGGAGGAAGCCCCAGTCGACCACGGAGTCGTAGTGAGCGGCTCCGGCATCGAACAACCCATTCACGAAGGCCGGCTTTTGCTCAGTGTTCGCGTAGCGGTTGGTCAGCGTCGGATGGGGGGTCATGCGATTGCTTTGGGACGGAAAAAACCCGAAGGCCAGCCGAATCCTTGCCGGCAATTTTTCCGCTCAGGCGTCGAGGCGCGGGAGGTTCGGGAAGGAAAAGCGCGGCGGAAAAATCGCGACAAGATCGGTTAATGTTCGTTGACAACGGATGATGGTTCGCCGTGAACAGGCGCACGGCTTTCGAAAGATGACCCCCGTGACGGGAGCCGAGGCTGCGCTGCGTTGCTCGAGCACAGTCCGACGGATCCAGCGACTTCACGGAAATGATCTTACCCCATCCTTCCTCTGCGCCCGCGGTGGCCGCACCGCGTGCGGCGCTCG
This sequence comes from uncultured Opitutaceae bacterium, assembly GCA_937902865.1. Taxonomy (GTDB): domain Bacteria; phylum Verrucomicrobiota; class Verrucomicrobiia; order Opitutales; family Opitutaceae; genus CAIUWA01. The sequence continues at coordinate 414 of CALFNJ010000062.1, read as the reverse complement.
TTGCAATTTCCTCCTTCGCCCGGCGAAGGGAGACGTCATCCGCCTGGTGTCGAATGGCGCGGGTGCTTGGGACGGCACTGCTGCTTCTGCCGTTTCGCGCCAAGGCGGACACGCTGATCTCCACCCAGACTTACACGTACAGCGGGGGGATCCAGTCCTACACCATCCCGACGGGCGTCAACCTGATCCAGATCAAGGCCTGGGGAGCCGGCGGCGGTGGGGCGGGTGACGACGAGAACACCAGCGGCGGCGGAGGCGGATATACGATTGCGTCGTATGCGGTGACTTCCGGACAGGTGGTCAAGGTTCTGGTGGGGGGCGGAGGCGCCTGCAGCTCGGATGACGAAGATGCCGATAGTGGTGCCGGAGGATACGGCTCGGGCCTGGGCGGACACGGCATCTACTTCTGGGGCG
>CALFNJ010000061.1 GCA_937902865.1 uncultured Opitutaceae bacterium | reverse complement strand
CGACCCAGCAGCTCGCGGTCGCGAAGCGCGAGATCGAGCAGGCGCGCACCGCCAACGCGTCCAAGGCCGGCGATGCCGCCACCCAGGTTTCCAAGCTGCAGAGCGATCTCCAGACCGCCCGCGAGGCGGCGACGGCGGCCGCCACAAAAAATCAGCAGCTCGACGACCTCGCCGCGCAGCGCGGCGCCGCCTTGCGCGATTCCGCCGCCGAACTCGCCGCCCTCAAGGAATCCCTCGCGAAATCGCGCGCCGCCGAGGCGGATCTTTCCGCCAAGGCCGGCGCCGCCGCGCAGTCCGCCGCCACGGCCGAGACCCAGACACAGCAGATCGCCGATCTGAACCGACAGCTCGCCGCAGCGAAATCCGCCGCCAGCGAAGCCGCGGCGCAGGCTGGCAAGAACGCCCGCTCCGAAGAGCAGGTCACGAATCTCCAGGCCGAACTGGCCGCCGTGAAAGGCCAGCTTTCCACCAGTGAATCCCAGCGCGCCGATCTGAACAGCCGCGTCAGTTCGCTCACGGCCGACCTCACCGCGAAGACCGCCGCGGCCGCCAACGCGTCCGCCCGGAGCTCCGCCGTCACGGAGGCGCAGGCGCAAGCCACCGCCGCCAAGACGCGCGCCGATGAACTGGAGCGCTCGCTGGCCAAACTGACCGCGGAAAAAGCCGCCCAGGCCTCGGCGCAGGCCGGCGGTGATGCCGAACTGAAAAAGCAGCTCGACGAAGCCGCGACCAAGCTCGAGGCCTCCATTCGCTCCTACTCGCTCGTCGAAAACGAGAACGAGAAGCTCAAGGCTTCCGCCCGCACCGCGTCCGACGAGGCCGCCGGCCTCCGCGAAAAGGTCGCCGCACTCCAGCAGCAACTGACCGCGAACGGCACGCCGGCGCCCGCACCCGCCGCGCCGACCCCGGCGGCTGACAGCGAAGCCGACGCCAAACTCGCCATGGCCCTGCGCAGCTACAGCCTCGCGCAAAACGAGGCCGACGACCTTCGCGCCGGAAACCAGAAGTTGTCCGATCAGAACACCGCCCTGTCCGCTCAGCTCGCGGCGTTGAAGGGTTCCGCGGCGGCAGCGGCGGATGCCGGCGCCACGCGCGATCAGCTGCGTCAGACGCAGGCGCAGGCTGCCGCGCTCGCCGACGAGAATGCGCAGCTCAAGACCCGTCTCGCCACCACGACGCCTCCCTCCGATCTCGAATCGTTGCGCGCCCGCAGCGTCGACGCCGAGCACCGCGCCGCAGCCGCCCAGGCCGCCGCCCGCAACCTGGCGGATGAAAACACCCGCCTGAAGGAAACCCTCGCCAGCGTCTCCCAGACCGTCGGCCGCGTCGTAAGCGCCGCCCCCGCTGCCACGCCCGCGACCATCCCATCTCCGACTGTCCCGCGCACCGATGTCCCCACTCGTCCCGCGCCCGCTTCGGTCACCTCCGCCACTCTGCAATCACCTCCGGCGGCGCCCGCAGCGCGGACCCACACGATCGCCACCGGTGACACCCTCGCGAAAATTTCCCGCCAGTACTATGGCACCCCCGACCGCTGGCCCGAAATCCTCGCCGCCAACCGCGATGTCCTGCGCGACGAGAAGAGCCTCGTGATCGGTCGGACGCTCCGGATTCCCTGATGGCCTCACGGCGTCGGGAATCCAACGTTCAACGTCGAACGCTCAACGTTGAACGTTCAAGGACGAGCCCAAGCCGGCCGCGGATCGAAGTAGTCCAGGTCTCCGACCTGGCTGGCGGTCAAAGAGCCGCCCTGCACGCAGAGGCCCCAGGCAAGGACGCCCCCGATCCGCGGTTCGAATTTGGTTCGAGTTGAGCGTTCAACGTTGAACGTTGGACGTTGAACGTTGCGCCCCGGGCCCTTGGCACTTGTTACCTGCCACTTGTTACTTGGGGCGCAAAGCGCCCCACCAGCATTGCCTCAGAGGCGCTTTCCGTCCTTCATCCGCCCCCATGCACCTGCCCCGCCTTCGCCTCGGCTTCGCCCTGCTGTCCGTCGTGACGCTCAGCGGGTGCAGTTTCGTGCACTTCGGAAAGCTGCCCGACCATCCCGGCCAGCTCGCCTCCGACAACAGCCGCCTGCAGGCCGAGAACAGCCAGCTCCAGCAGGAGCTCGCCCTCTCGCAGAAGCAGGGCACGACGCTGCGCGCCCTGCTGGAGAATGGTCCCGACGCGCCCGCCGCCTCGCGCCAGCTGGTGGCCGAGCTCAACGAGACCACCCGCCAGCTCGCCGCGTTGCGCAACGACTACGCGCGCCTCAAGGCCGAGCAGGATCGCGCGGCCGGCGGGGCGCCCGCGTCGGCGACGCCGGCCGCGAACAACAGCGACAACAATGCCGCGCCCGACGATCTGAAGACCCAGCTCAGCGACACCGAGAACAAACTCGCCGCCGCGCTCCGCACCTACACGCAGCTCGAGCAGGAAAACAACCAGCTGCACACGGAGGTCGACAAGGTGCGCGAGCAGAACTCCACCCTCGCCACGCAGTTGAAGGACGTCACCACCCAGAAGCAGGCCGCCCAGGCCGCACTATCGCAGCTCAACGCCGAGTT
>CALFNJ010000060.1 GCA_937902865.1 uncultured Opitutaceae bacterium | reverse complement strand
CATCGGCATTGATCGTGCCCACCGTGCCGCGTCGCGGCAGATCGGCCAGCTTCCGGGTCTCACCGGTGTCGATGTTCGTGGCCCAGAGCGTGGAATATAGCGGATCCGAAGTGGGCTTGCTGTAGTAGATCGTCGGTGTCTTGCGTCCAACGATGATCGCCTTCGCCGGCGCCGCCACGATCTTGCGCGCGGCATGCGTCGCAAGGTTCAGCACCGAGATGCCCTCGGGCGTCGTGTAGACGAGCTGCTTGCCGTCGGGCGTGTAGCCGTTGTCCGTGAAATAGAAGCTCGCCGAGCCCGGCTCCTTCGTGAGTCGGATCACGCGATGCCCAGTGTCCGCGTCGATCCACGATTCCGGCGGCTGGCCGCCCGCAGGCACCGGCAGCGGCTTCGGCGCCGCGAAGGCGGCAAAGCCCGCCAGGTTCAACAGCACAGCGGAGACCGCGGTGAAATTCAGGACGCGCGACATTCTTGGGGTCATCATGGGCAACGGGGGTATCGCCGAAACCTGCGCGCGATCCTCTCCCCCGTCCACCGGCAAATGCGCGTCTGATATTTCACGCGTGAATCAAAAGGTAGGGACGGGCCGCCCGCCCGTCCGGCTGGACGCTGCCAACATTCGAACTCGATCCGGTTTTTTAACAGGAGAAATCCCGAGTGGGATCCGAGATCCGGAAATCCGATCCTTGGTTCGTCCTCGGTATTCCTCCTGTTAAAAGAGGATCGATGTCTTGCCGAATCCAACCGGACCCGCGGGCCGCGTGTCCCGACCTTTCGATCCGCTCTACGGAGCTTCCGCGTAGGCCGCGCGCACCGCGCCCGTGAGCCGGCCGCGATCGGGATACTGCTTCTGCATTTCCGTCGCGATCGTCTCCACCGCCTGATCGGCGCTTTTGCCTTCCTTTTTCAACGCCACGGTCCGCGTCTGGATGCCGGTGAGATAGGCGCGATATCCCGCGATCAGCGCGCCGTCGCCCATCGGGCCATGACTCGGCACGATGCGCTTCGGCTGCAGCTTTTGCAGCGTGTCGAGGCTCTCGAGCCAGTGACGCAGGCTGGAATAGGGACTCGCGAACGCCGGCTGCGGCTTCATCACGATGTCGCCGGAAAACAGCACGCCGTCGGGCTCGATCCAGAACGCGGTGTCACCCCGCGTGTGGTTCGCGCCCATCGCGATCAGGTGCACCTGCACACCGCCGAGGTCGACGGTGTGTTCCTTTTCAAAAAAGGTGTTGGCCTTCCGAAACTCGGCGCCCTTCAGCAGCGCGGCGGAATACGGCGAGCGGCTGCTGAAGGACTGGGCCAGCTGCAGCCCGAATTCGTCGATGTCCTTCTGCTGGTCGCGCGACCGGATCATGTCGGTGTTCGCGGGAAACGCCGACGCCCCGAGATCGTGCTCGGGATGAAAATGCGTCGTCGCGAGATGCAGCTCAGTGTTCCGGCTCACCTTGGCAACCTCGCGCAGGACCGTCTGCCCGTTCCGCTCGCCCAGGCCGGTGTCGATCACGAACGTGCCGTGCGTGCCCACGATGATCCCGACGTTCGGCACCAGCGGCACGCTCGCATCCGGAATGACATGCACGTGCTCGGAAATCTTTTCCGTCACGCCCTCGCGCACGAGAGGATTGATCGGCTGGGCGTGAATCGAGCAGACCGCAGATGTCAGCACCATCAGCGAAAAAACCAGCGAAGGAAAACGCAGGGAGTTCATGGGGTAAGAAAGCGATTCGGAACGACCCAACCGAGGTCGAGATGCCATCCCGGGAGCGATCCCGCAACTTCGATCCGGCAATCCTCGCATCTCGCACAGAGGCGCAGAAACGCGGAGATCGGTCGTTTCGATCAGAATCCCGCGATGACTCTTTGCCTCGCCGTCCGAGATTTCGAATCAGCAGGTAGGGACGGGCGGCCTGCCCGTCCGGTTGGACCCTTCCGACACTCGAACTCGATCTTTTTTAACAGGAGGAATACCGAGTGGGCTCCGAGATTCAGAAATCCGATCCTCGGTTCGTCCTCGGTCTTCCTTCTGTTAAAAAAAAGATCGAGTCTTACCGTTGACCGAGCTGAACCGGACGGGCGGGCCGCCCGTCCCTACCTTCCTATCCAATGCAGTGGGCTGCCCGAGGTTGTTACTTGGTCCCTGCCACTTGTTACTTTTCCACCAGGCACGGTCGCTTCGGATCGAACTTCCAGCCCGGGATCAGGTACTGCATCGCCTGCGCGTCGTTGCGCGCACCCAGCCCATTTTTGAGATAAAGCTCATGCCCGCGCTCGAGTTGGGCCGGATCGAGTTCGATCCCAAGGCCGGGACGCGACGGCACCTGCAACTTCCCCCTTCGGATCAGGAACGGCTCACGCGTCAGGCGCTGGCCGTCCTGCCAGATCCAGTGTGTGTCGATCGCAGTCACTTTCCCCGGCGCCGCCGCGGCGACGTGCGTGAACATCGCGAGCGAGATGTCGAAGTGGTTGTTCGAGTGCGAGCCCCAGGTCAGTCCGTGCGCCGCGCAGGTCTGCGCCACTTTCACCGAGCCTTCCATCGTCCAGAAATGCGGATCGGCCAGCGGAATATCGACGGCGTGCAGCTTCAGCGCGTGCTCCAGTTCGCGCCAGTCGGTCGCGACCATGTTCGTGGCCGTCGGCAATCCCGTGGCCGCACGAAATTCCGCGAGGATTTCGCGGCCCGAGAAGCCCTGCTCCGCCCCGCACGGATCCTCCGCGTAAGCGAGCACGTCGGCCCGACCGCGGCAGAGCCGCACCGCCTCGGCCAGCGACCAGGCGCCATTCGGGTCGAGCGTGATCCGGGCCTGCGGAAAGCGCGCCGCCAGCGCTGCCGCCGCCTCCATCTCGGCGTCGCCCGCCAGCACCCCGCCCTTGAGCTTGAAATCGTTGAAGCCATACCGCGCCTGCGTGGCTTCCGCGAGACGCACGATCTCCGCCGTCGTCAGCGCCGGTTGATGGCGCAGCCGCTCCCAGTCGTCCTTCGCGTCGTCGCCCGGGTCGTAGGCCAGGTCCGTCTTTCGCCGGTCTCCGATGAAAAACAGATAGCCCAATACCTCGACCGCATCGCGCTGGCGGCCGGTGCCGAGCAGATCCGCCACCGCCACGCCGCGGTGCTGTCCGAGCAAATCGAGCAGCGCGGATTCGACCGCCGTGATCGCATGGATCGTCGTGCGCAAATCAAAGGTCTGCAGCCCGCGTCCGCCCGCATCGCGGTCACCGAAACGGGCGCGCATCGCTTCCATCACCTGCGGCCGCGCGCCGAGCCGCTGCCCGACCACCAGCGATTTCGCGTCTTCGAGCGTCTGACGGATTTTCTCGCCTCCCGGCACCTCGCCCAATCCGGTCCGGCCGGTTTCATCCGACAGGATCACGACATTCCGGGTGAAAAAGGGACCGTGCGCGCCGCTGAGATTGAGCAGCATGCTGTCCCGGCCCGCGACCGGCACGACGCGCATGGCGGTGACTTTCGGCGTATCGGTCTCGGCGGACGTTGGCTGGGATCGGCTTGTGGGCATCCCTTCAGCCAACCGAAAACCGGCAGAAGCGGGAGCCTAAAAGCCGAGGAGCAAATCTCATGGCTGCGCGAGCCGGCAGTCCAACATGGACAAGTCTCAGCCCGCGACGTCATATGAATACCAAGCGCAAAGACGCGAAGGCGCAAAGAGCCGATCGCTCCAGAAGACTTTCCACCACCTTTGCGTCTTCGCGTCTTTGCGCTTAATCCCCGCCTTTTCGTTCGACCCCCACATGAAAACGCATCGTCCCCCCCACCGCGGCCTTGTCGCCGCTTTGCTCTGCCTGCTGTCGGCCTGCTCCCTCGTCGCCATGACGGAGCAGGACCGCCGCGACTATCTCGACTGGATGCAGAAGTCGCTTCCCGCCGCTCCCGCCTTCAACCAGTGGGTCAAGACCTCGGGCGAACTTCCGCCGGACTTCGACGCGCTACCCCGCAATAATTTCATGCCCGATCCGCTGAGCTTCGCCAACGGCAAGCCTGTGCGGAGCGCCTCCGACTGGCCGGCCCGGCGCGCCGAGATCAAGCAGCTCTTTGAAAAGTACGACATCGGCACCATGCCGCCGAAGTCGCGGATCGAGAAGACCACCGTCGTCGAGGAGACGAAGGGCGAGGGTTACTTCACCCGCGTGGTGAAGCTCGACTACGGTCCGGAGGGCAAGGCTTCGACGCAGGTGACGGTCACCGTGCCGGACGGCGCGGGCCCCTTCCCTGTCCTGATCGGCGGCACCGCCAATTCGCTCCTGCGCCGCGGCTACATCGCCTGCAGTTACACGGGAACGGTCGACGCTCCGGGCAACGTCGCGTCGCTCTATCCCAACTATGATTTCGCCTCGATGGGCCAGGTCGCGTTCACGATCCAGACCGTCGTCGATTACCTCTTCACGATGCCACAGGTCGACAAGGCGCACATCGCCGTCACCGGCTATTCGCGCGGCGGCAAGATGGCCACGATCGCCGCGGCCTGGGACGAACGCATCGCGGCCGTGGTCGCCGGCAGCACCGGCGTCGGCGGCGTGGTGCCGTGGCGCCTGTCCGGCGAGTACGGCATGGGCGAAGGCGTGGAGTCGACCACGCGCAGCTTCCCGATCTGGTTTCACCCGCGCCTGCGCTTCTTCGCCGGTCACGAGGATCGCCTGCCCGTCGAGGCGAATCTCCTCGTCGCCCTCGTCGCACCGCGCGCCTGCCTGATCGAATACGGCCTGAACGACCAGGTCTCGAACACCTGGGCGGATGAGCAGACCTATTATTCCGCGGAAAAGGTTTACAGCCTCCTGAAGAATCCCGGCGGCGTCGGCCTGCTGCGCGTGCCGGGCTTCCACGGCGCGAACGATGTCGATGCCACGATCGACTGGCTGGACATCCAGTTCGGGCGCTCCTCCGCGAAATGGGACAACCATCCTCTCTTCCCGTGGGATTTCGCCGCCTGGAAAAAGACCACCGGGGAAAAGCTCGATCCGAACCGCTACGCCGCGCACACGTCGACCGATCTGCTCGCAGCGACGGACGGTCCGATCACCACCACCGCCGCGTGGGAGAAATCCGCGGCCAAGATCGGAAGAGCGTCGAGTAG
>CALFNJ010000059.1 GCA_937902865.1 uncultured Opitutaceae bacterium | reverse complement strand
CGTCTCGCCCAGGCCGTGGCCGAGGTGAAGGACGGCACGACGCTGTCGTCGCCGACGGTCGGTGACGAAACCTGCCTCGACCGCGCGACCGTGCGGCAGACCCTGGAGGTGATCGCCGACAGCCTTCGCGCGGGTCGCGGCGCCGCGCTCGCCGACGGCGAACTGGAGGACGTCATGCTCCGCCTTGAAGTGTTCGGCCTGCACACGGCCCGACTCGATCTGCGCCAGCACTCCGCCCAGCACGAAGGCGCGGTTGCGGAGGTGTTGGGACGCGACGATTATCCGAAGCTGGCCGAACCGGAGAAGATCCGGCTGCTCGGAGCGGCCCTGGCGGAGGCGAAACCGCTGGATCCGGCGACCGTCGCCCATTTTTCCGCCGCAACCCGGCACGTGCTCGATCCGCTGTTCCTCGTGAGCAACGTGGTCGCCAAGTGCGGGGCGGAGGCGCTGGGGATCTATATCATCAGCATGACCGACGGCGTGTCCGACGTGCTGGAGGTGCAGCTGCTGATGAAGCTGACTGGCGCGCGCCTGCCGATCTCGCCGCTGTTCGAGACGCTCGACGACCTGAACCGCGCGCCGGAAATCCTCACGGCGCTGTTCGCTCATCCTGATTATGCGCGGCAGCTCGCGCGCTACGGCAACCAGCAGCACGTGATGCTCGGCTATTCCGACAGCAACAAGGATTGCGGCTACCTCACGGCGAACTGGGCGCTCTACAAGGCGCAGGCGGCGATTGCGCGCGTCTGCCACGAGCAGCAGGTGCGGCTCTCGCTCTTCCACGGCCGTGGCGGCAGCATCGCGCGCGGTGGTGGCCCGGCGGCGAAGGCGATCCTGGCGCAGCCGGTCGGCTTGCGCGACGGCGCCATCCGCGTGACGGAACAGGGCGAGGTGCTGTCCACGCGCTATCACGACACCGACCTCGCGCACCGCATCCTCGAGCAGATGACCTACGGCGTGATGCTCGGCACGCACGCGGCCCAGCAGCCGGCGAACGTGTCCGCCGAATGGATCGAGGCGAAGGAGACGATGAGCGCCGCCGGCTTCGCGGCCTACGAGGCGCTGGTGCATGACGATCCGGAATTTCTCGTCTTCTGGAAGCAGGCCACGCCGATCGACGAGATCAGCAACCTTAAGTTCGGCTCGCGTCCGACCTACCGCCGCGCCGCGCAGACGGTCGAGGACCTGCGCGCGATTCCCTGGGTTTTTTCCTGGATGCAGAGCCGCTTCGTTTTTCCCGGCTGGTTCGGCCTCGGCAGCGCGCTCGACGCCATCCTCAAGCGCGGGCCGAAGGGCCGGAAGCTGCTTCGCGCGATGCACGCGAGCTGGCCGTTCTTCCAGACCCTGATCGACAACGCGCAACTGACGATGCGGAAGGCCGACATGACCATCGCTGCGCTCTACGCGGATCTGGTCGAGGATCCGAAAATCCGCCGCCGCATCTTCGGCCTGCTCCAGGCGGAGTTCGCCCGCACCGAGGCGGCGATCCTCGCGACGACCGGCCAGCGCCAGCTGCTCGCACGCGAGCCCGTGCTGCTGAAGTCGGTGCAGCTGCGGAATCCCTACATCGATCCGCTCAATTACCTGCAGGTGGAAATGATCCGCCGCCTGCGCACCGGAGAGCAAAAAATGTCCGCGGAAGAAACCGAGGAAACCCGTCGCGTGATCGAGCTCACGATCAACGGCATTTCGGGCGGACTGAAGAACACGGGTTGATTCGGAAGCCAGGAAGCCGGGAAGGGGAACGATCCGACGGTTTTTCTGGAAGGTAGGGACGCGCGGCCCGCGGGTCCGGTTGGACTCGGCTCGGCATTCGATCCGTTTTTAACAGGAGGAATACCGAGTGGGATCCGAGATTCGGAAATCCGATCCTCGGTTTGTTCTCGGTATTCCTCCTGTAAGAAATCGGATCGGCTCAAAGATCGACGGCGCCGAACCGGACGGGCGGGCCGCCCGTCCCTACCTTTTAGTTCATGGCTTCTTGGCCTCTGAGTTAGTCATCCGTGGTTTGGGACTATCTCCCGATCCCTTTTACCGGAGGGACGAAACCGAAATCACGCTAGACTGTCCGAAACGGCCGGGACACCTTCCTTTCCCGTGATTCTTGCCAAAGCCGATCTGACTTCGCTGATCAATGCCCGGCACGCGACGCCGCATGACCACCTCGGCATGCATCCGCTCACGCGCAACCGGAGCAAGGGCGTGGTGGTGAGGGCGCTGGTGAGCGATGCAGTCAAGTGTTCGGTGGTGAACCTCGGCAACGGCGAGTCGTTCGTCATGACGCGACTCGCGCCCGAGGGACTGTTCGAGGTGTTCATCGCGCGCAGCCCGGACGTCTTCCGCTACCAGTTGCGGGCCACGCTGACGAACGGCGAGATCCGGCAATTTTTCGATCCGTACGCTTTTCTTCCCACGCTCGGCCAGCAGGACCTTTATCTCTTCAACGAGGGCAACGAGCACCGCATCTACGAAAAGCTGGGTGCGCACCTGCGGACGATTGACGGCGTGCCGGGCGTGGCGTTCTCGGTCTGGGCGCCGAGCGCGGCGCGCGTGTCGGTCGTCGGTAACTTCAACCGCTGGGATGGACGCTACCATCCGATGCGCTCGCTCGGCGCCTCCGGTGTCTGGGAGCTGTTCGTGCCCGGGCTGGGGGAGGGCGAGCTCTACAAGTTCGAGCTGCGCGACCAGCGCGGGAACATCCGGCTGAAGAGCGATCCCTACGGCACCTATTTCGAGGCGCCGCCGAACAACGCGTCGATCGTCCACAACCCGCGCCGCTACGAGTGGCACGACGCCGCCTGGCTCGAGCGCCGCGCGGCGGCGGCGGGACAACTCGACCAGCCGATGTCGGTTTATGAAGTCCATCTTGGCTCGTGGCGCCGCAAGCTCGAGGATGCGAACCGTCCGCTGAATTACCGCGAGCTGGCGCCGGCGCTGGCCGACTACGTGACGGAGATGGGTTTCACGCACGTCGAGGTCATGCCGCTGGCGGAGCATCCCTTCGACGGCTCCTGGGGTTATCAGGTGACGGGCTTCTACGCGCCGACGCACCGCTTCGGCACGCCGGACGATTTTTCCTTCTTCATCGATCATCTGCACCAACGCGGTATCGGCGTGATCCTGGACTGGGTGCCGGCGCATTTTCCGCGCGACAGCTTCGCGCTGGCGGAGTTCGACGGCTCGCACCTGTACGAGCACGCGGATCCGCGGCAGGGCGCGCACATGGACTGGGGCACGCTGATCTTCAATTACGGTCGTAATGAAGTGCGCTGCTTCCTCGTGGCGAACGCGCTCGCGTGGTGCGACCGCTACCATCTCGACGGCCTGCGGGTCGACGCGGTGGCGTCGATGCTGTACCTCGATTACTCGCGCAAGGAAGGCCAGTGGATCCCGAACCGCCACGGCGGGCGCGAGAATCTCGAAGCGATCGCCTTCCTGCGGGAGACGAACGACCTCGTGCACCGTTATTATCCCGGCGTGGTGATGATCGCGGAGGAAAGCACCTCGTTCCCCGGCGTGAGCCGTCCGGTGAAGGACGGCGGCCTCGGCTTCGACTACAAGTGGAACATGGGCTGGATGCACGACACGCTGCGCTATTTCCAGAAGGAGCCGATCCACCGGAAGTGGCACCAGCACGACCTCACGTTCGGCATGCTCTATCAGTATGCGGAAAATTTCGTGACCGTGTTTTCCCACGACGAAGTGGTGCACGGAAAAGCGTCGCTGCTCTTCAAGATGGGCGCGTGGCACATCCCGGAAAAGGCGGCGAACCTCCGCGCGCTCTACGGTCACATGTGGGGCTGGCCGGGCAAGAAGCTGCTCTTCATGGGCGGCGAGTTCGCGCAGTCGTCGGAGTGGAATTATACTGCGAGCCTCGACTGGCACCTCTGTCAGTATCCCGACCACGAAGGCGTGCGCCTGCTCGTGCGCGACCTGAACAAACTCTACGTCGCGGAGCCGGTGCTGAGCCGGAACGATTTCAATCCGCAGGGCTTCCGCTGGCTGAGCTGCCAGGACGCCGAGGCGAGCGTGCTGGCCTACCTCCGCTCGGATCCCTTCGAGCAGAACCTCTTCGCCGTGGTCGGCCACTTCACCCCCGTGACCCGCCCGAGCTACCGGCTCGGTGTTCCGCGGCGCGGCTTCTGGAAGGAAGTCATGAACACGAACAGCCAGTTCTACGGCGGCACGGGCCTCGGCAACGACGGCGGCAAGATGACGGAGGACGTCCCCGCGGACGGCTTCAGCCAAAGCATCGTGCTGACCCTGCCGCCGCTGAGCACGACGATCTTCAAGTGGACCACCTGAAGAGTTTTCGATTTTGGATTCTCGATTTTGGATTTCGAGCCGACGGCAGACAGGTAGGGCGAACCGTCCCCGGTGAGCCTTCCGAAATCGCGTAGGACGGGTCTCTGACCCGCCCGGCCAGGTCAAAGACCTGGCCTACTGCCCGAGGGAAACGGTCGCAAAAAACTGGGGCGACGACCTCCCGGTCGCCGTCCGACGCGACCGAGAGGTCGCATCCCCATTTCGCATCCCTCACTTCTCGAGCCCGATTCCGAATTCCATGCTCAATCTCTTCAGCTGCTTGTTCCTGATTTCCTGAGTTCCAGATAATGAACGGATTGGAGTTGCTGCTCGAAGGCATGAACGCCTATCGCTAGAAAAAACTTCGTCGCGGAATTTAACATGCGCTCGCGGATGAAATGCTCCCTTTGGTTGGTCGCGGCCGGCGCCCTGGTGTTCGCCTGGAGCGGCTGTGGCGGCGAGGGTGACTTTCACGAGCCGTGGCGGGAGCAGAAGCTGTCGAGCGGACAGACCGTGAAGGTGAAATCGCTCCAGATTGCCTGGGGCGTCGAGCACGACGAACCGCGCAAGCCCGAGCGCGACTGTTTTGTGCTGCAGTTCGTCTCTGCCGCGCCGGCCGCAGGCGACGAGGCGCACGCGCAGGAGGCGAGGGAAGTCTTCGAGTTGATCCGCCCAGTGTCCGAACAGTGGGGATTCACCTCGGCGGAGTTGATGGCGTACGCCACGGTCGAACCGGATCGTCACTACGATCTGTTCTTCTTTGAGCGGGGAGCGGACGGTAAATGGA
>CALFNJ010000058.1 GCA_937902865.1 uncultured Opitutaceae bacterium | reverse complement strand
TGGCCAGATCATCGTGCGCCAGGCGGCTGACGGGGAAAAAATGACCACCCTTGACGGCAAGGAGCGCGTGCTCAACAGCCGCATGCTCGTCATTGCCGACGCCGCCCGGCCAGTGGTCATCGCCGGCATCATGGGCGGGGAAAATTCCGGCGTGAGCGCGGACACGACCGACCTCGTGCTGGAGTGCGCCCTTTTCAAGCGCCAGTCGGTCCGCTGGACTTCCAAGCGTCTCGGACTTTCCTCGGATTCCTCGTACCGTTACGAGCGCGGGGTCGATCCGCACGGCACGCTCGAGGCGGCCTGGCGCGCGATCGATCTGATCATCGAGACAGCCGGCGGCCAGGTGGTCGGCCCGGTCCATCAGGTTGGCGGTGATGTGCCGTGGAAGCGCGAAATCGTGGTCACGCCCGCGTTCATCAACGCGCGCCTGGGCTTCGACATTCCCGCACTCGACATGCGGACGGCGCTCGAGTCGCTCGAGCTGAACATCGTCCGCGAGGAGACCGGACCGGACGGCGGCCTGGTCTGGACCGTGGCGATTCCCAGCTGGCGCGACGATCTCGACCGTCCGATCGATCTGGTCGAGGAAGTGCTGCGCCTCTACGGCACGGAAAAGATTCCTGCGACGCGCGTGAGCGTTCCCGGACTCGTCGGGGATGATGCGCCGATCGTCCGCTTCAACCGCCGGGTCACGGACTACCTTGTGGGCCACGATTTCCACGAGTGCGTGAACTACACGCTGCGGCCGGCGAAGGAGCTTTCCACCTGGGTGTCGCAGACTGCCGCGGCTGAGCTGGCGCTGGCCAATCCGTTCGTCGAGGACCAGTCGCATCTGCGCCCCTCCTTGATCATGGGGCTCCTCGATGCGCTGAAGCTCAATCAGGCTCGCGGCGTGGCGGTGTCGCGTTTCTGCGAAACCGGTCGCGTCTTCATCGAGAACAACGGCGAGAATCTCGAATGCGCCGCGGTGGCGTTCGTCATGGCTGATCCCGTGGGCGAACGAGCCTGGCTGCCGCGTGCGGCCGCCGATTTCTACACGGCCAAACATCATGTCGAAGCCCTGGCCGCCGCGGCCGGGATCGACCTCTCGCGTCAGTCCATCGCCCCTTCCGCCGGCTCGTCCTACTACGGCTGGCAGGAAGGGCATTCCGCCGTCGCCGGCGGGATGGAGCACGGCTGGAGCGCCCGCTTCGGCCTGATGAACCTCGCGATGGTCAAGTCGCTCGGCATCGAGGGCAAGGTCCAGGCCGGCATCTTCGCCATTCTGCCCGAGAAACTCGCCGCGGCCGATTCGGCCCGCCGGCGCTACGCCGATTTCAGCCTGTTCCCGACGGCCCTGCGCGATCTCGCCCTGGTGGTCGATGCGGCGACACCGGCGGAGGAAGTCCGACGTGCGCTCGCCAAGACCACGCGCGCCGCGCTGAACAACGCGTTCGCGCTCGAGAGCGTTGGCACGTTCGATGTCTACCAGGGCAAGGGTTTGCCCGAGGGAAAGAAGAGCCTGGCGTTCTCCCTCGTTTTCCGCGCGGCCGACCGCACGTTGACCGATGACGAGGTCAACGCCGTTTTCACCCGCGTGCAGGACGAGCTGCTGAAATCGACGAGCTACCAGATTCGGAAGTAACGCCAGGATGTAACAGGTTCCAGGGACCAAGTAACCAACTGCAGTGAAGTGACCATGTCTGCCTCCACCGATCTCAACATTGACCATGTGGCCAACCTGGCCCGCATCGCGCTGACCGCGGAGGAAAAGGCGAAGTTCGCGCAGCAGCTGGGCGAAGTGATCCATCACATCGAGCAGCTGCGCAAAGTCGACGTCTCCGGTGTGGAGCCGACCGCGCATGCGTTTCCGGTCTACAATGTCTGGAGCGAGGACGTGGCGCGCCCGGGCCTGCCGGTCGACGCGGCGCTGCGGAACGCCCCCGCCCAGCGCGAGAACATGGTCGTGGTCCCGAAGGTCGTGGAGTGAGCGCGCTGACCAGGGCGGAGTAACGTCATGTCAAGCCGGTCGCGGAGCTCGCGACGCTGCTCGCCGCCAAAAAGATTTCGTCCCGGGAGTTGACCGAGGCGATCGTGGCGCGGACCAAGGCCGTCGATGCGAAGGTGAAAGCCTTCAACTCCTACGACGAAGCCGATGCGCTCGCGCAGGCAGAGGCCTCCGACCGCCGCCGCGCCGCCGGCGAGGCGAGGGGACCGCTCGAGGGTATTCCCATCGGACTGAAGGACGTCATCTCCGTGGCCGGACAGCCGCTGACGGCTTCGAGCAAGATGCTGGCGAACTTTGTTTCGCCGTACGATTCGACCGTCGCGGAAAAGTTGAAGCACGCGGGCGCGGTGGCTTGGGGCCGGCTCAATCTCGACGAGTTCGCGATGGGCTCCTCCACGGAGAATTCCGCGTTCCATACCACGTGCAATCCCTGGGATCTCTCGCGCGTGCCCGGCGGTTCCTCCGGCGGCAGCGCGGCCGCGCTGGCGGCCGGCGAGGCTTGCGCGACGCTCGGCTCCGACACCGGCGGCTCGATCCGCCAGCCGGCGGCGCTGTGCGGTGTCGTGGGGCTGAAGCCGACGTACGGCCTCGTCTCGCGCTATGGCCTGATCGCGTTCGCGTCCTCGCTCGATCAGATCGGTCCGTTCACGCGCACCGTGGAGGACGCGGCCATCACGCTCGGCTGCATCGCGGGTCACGATCCGAGGGATTCGACCTCGTTTAAGACGGAAATTCCCGATTATCGCGCGGAGCTGAAAAAGCGGCGCGGGCCGTGGAAGATCGGCATTCCGAAGGAGTATTTCGGCGCGGGCCTGGATCCCGAGGTCGCGGCGGCGGTGGAAAAGGCGATCGCGTTCTACCGCGGCCAGGGCTGCGAGATCAAAGAGGTCTCGCTGCCGCATACCGAGTACGGCGTCGGCGTGTACTACATCATCGCGACGGCGGAGTGTTCCTCGAACCTGGCGCGCTATGACGGCATCCGTTACGGCCACCGTGCGAAGGAGGCGAAGGACATCGTCGATCTTTACTTTCAGTCGCGGGCCGAGGGCTTCGGCGCGGAGGTGAAGCGGCGTATCATCCTCGGCACCTACGTGCTCTCCAGCGGCTACTACGACGCGTTCTACCTGCGCGCGCAGAAGGTCCGGACGCTGATCCGCCAGGATTTCCTCAACGCCTACAAGGAAGTTGACGCGATCCTCACGCCGACTGCGCCGACGCCAGCCTTCAAGCGCGGCGAAAAGAGCGACCCGCTGGCGATGTACCTCTGCGACGTGTACCCGATTGGCGTGACTCTCGCGGGCCTGCGCGGCCTAAAGATCG
>CALFNJ010000057.1 GCA_937902865.1 uncultured Opitutaceae bacterium | reverse complement strand
CCGCCGGCGCCGAAAATGCCGGCGCTGACCTGATCCCGGACCAGCCCGAGCACACGCGAGAACACCGTCAGCAGCGAGACGACGCCGATGTTCTTCAGGTTTTTCGACACGCGCGCATTCACCCGGCGTGCCTCCTGCTTAGCAAGTTCTTATGGGACACAGCGCCCCAGGACGGCCGATCATCGGCATTTCACCACAGAGGCACTGAGACGCAGAGAATCCCAAACTCCAATGACCAAACGCCAAATGAGGAATCGATCTCTGCACCTCCGTGCCTCCGTGTCTCTGTGGTGAAATTCCGGAAGTTCGTTTCCGAAATTCAAAATAGGACCGCATCGGCGCCCGGCTGGTGACACATTTAAAATTTTTGAGGCGATTGCTGGCGCAAACGGTGACCGTTTGGGGAGGCCAAGCTTCAATCCGGTTGGCCACAAAAAGGCCCAAAGGATCTTCACTTTTAAACAGAGTCTCCCTCGCGCCTATAGGCGCGCGCGAGAGCAGCGCCGGAACTTGGGAGCTTTGCGCTTTTTGGTGGCTAACTGGATCGGAGAACCACGCGGCGAATTTGAATGCCCAATCGCCTTTGCGCTCAGCTTGGCAAATTGAGTCACTACCGGCGCCCGCGCGGCATTGACCCTGCTGGAATCACTCGCACGCTTCTCCCGCCCATGCCCCTTGTTCCGAAACTCATCGGCCGCCTGCAGCGCCATCCGAAGCGCGTTGTCTTCCCGGAAGGCTCCGATCCGCGCATTCTCCAGGCGGCGCGGCAGTGGGTGACGCGGCGGATGGGCGCGCCGATTTTGCTCGGCGACCGCAAGGTCATCAAGGATGCCGCCGCCCGTCTCTCCCTCGACCTCAAGGGCATGCGCATCATCGAGCCGGCCCGCAGCGAGGAATTCGAGCCGTTCGTCGCCCAGCTCGAGCAGATCCGGAGCACGAAGGTCCTCAAGCTCGCCGACTCCCGCGCGGTCCTGCGCGATCCGAATTATTTCGCCACGATGATGCTCGCCGCCGGCCAAGCCGACGCGCTCGTCGGCGGCGCCACCGTCACGGCCTCGAGCGCGCTGCGCCCGTTGTTCCAGCTCATCCCTCGCCTCGAAAACGTGCAGACCGCGTCCTCGCTCATGATCCTCGACTGGGACGAGAAGAAGGTCGGCAGCGACGGCTCCCTTTTTCTCGCCGATTGCGGCGTCATCCCCGAACCGACCGCGGAGCAACTCTGCGACATTGCAATCTCCACCGCGATGATCGCGCGCCATCTCACCGACGAGACGCCGCGCGTGGCGATGCTCAGCTATGCTTCACGCAGCGAAGCGCAGCATCCGTCGCTGGTCAAAGTGCGCACCGCCACCGAGCTCGCGCGCGCCAAGGCCAAGGCAGCGCAGCTGCCGATGGAGATCGAGGGCGAAATCCAGGTGGACGCCGCCCTCGATGCCGCGGTGGCGGTGATGAAGAAGGTCGAAGGACCCGTAGCCGGCCGCGCCAACGTCCTGGTGTTTCCCGACCTCAACAGCGGCAACATCGGCTTCAAGCTCGTCCAGATTCTCGCCGGCTCGAATGCCTTCGGCCAGATCATCACCGGCCTGACCCGTCCCGCCGCCGAGATCAGCCGCGGCGCCAGCGCTCACGACGTCTTTGGCGCCGCCGCGATCGTCGGCTGCCAGGCGATCGACCGCCGCCTGCTCTACGGCACGTCGTGAGGCGGAACGCATTGCCCCCAATGCGTTCGATCCTTCTGCCGGCGAACTGAGCCGATCCATCAAACCACCGCGTTGAGGTCAACGCGGTCCACCTTTTCCGACATGAACAGCAATCCCTTCATCCAGCCCGCGCTGCCGCTGCTGCGGACGCCCACGAACACCGCGACCAAGCGCCTCTTCGTCGCGGCGACCCGGATGAACGACGGCAAGACGACGACGTGCCTCGGTCTGTTCGCCGCCCTGCAGTCCATCTACCCTCGCGTCGGTTTCATCAAGCCGATCGGCCAGCGCTTCGTCGAGGTCCACGGTCATCAGATCGACGAGGACTCCGTGCTGCTCGACACGATCTACAATGTGCACGTGCCGATCGAGAGCATGAGCCCGGTTGCGGTCGATGGGACGTTCACCCGTCGCTTCCTGAAAAATCCGACGCCGATGCTCGCCGAGCTCGAGGATCGGATCTGTCGGGCGTTTGACCGGGTGTCGTGGGAGAAGGACTTCACCCTGATCGAGGGCACGGGCCACGCCGGCGTGGGGTCGATCTTCGAGCTGTCGAACGCGCGCGTTGCGAAACTGCTTCGCGCCAAGGTCATTCTCGTCACCCCCGGCGGCATCGGCCGGCCGATCGACGAGATCGCGCTCAACAAGGCGCTGTTCGACAAGGCCGGCGTCGAGGTCGCGGGTGCGATCCTCAACAAGGTCGAGCCCTCCAAGATCCCACTCATCACGGAATACGCCGGCCTCGGCCTGCAGCGCCTCGGCGTGCCGCTGCTCGGCGTGCTACCCGTGCAGCAGATGCTCTCGGCGCCGAATCTTTCCCAGGTCGCGGAGGAAATCGCCGGCCGCTGGCTGAGCGATCCGGCCATCGGACGGCACGAACGCGTGCATCGCGTCATCGTCGGCGCCATGACCGCGAAGGGCATCGTCGATTACCTCCAACCCGGCGTGCTCATCATCACGCCCGGCGACCGCGACGACATCATTCTCGCCGCGATCTCCAGCGCCAAACTCAACGCCGGCAAGAGCATCGCGGGTCTCGTCCTCACGAACGACACCGTGCCGCACGCCAAGCTGCTGGAATTTCTCGCGCAGACGAAAATCCCGGTCATCGCCGCGAAGGAGGAGAGCTTCACGATCACGTCCAAGATCCATGGCATGACGGTGAAGACCCAGCCGCAGGACACGGACAAGATCCCCGTGATCAAACGCCTCATCACGGAAAACGTGGACCTGAAGAAGCTGCTGGCTGCGTGCTGAGGGAGCGGACGAAGGTAGGGCGCGTTATCCCTAACGCGCCGGTTCGCTCGTTCGGTCGTGAGACGCGGACGATCGTTTCGGCGCGTTAGGGATAACGCGCCCCACCTCACGACCGGCGGCTGCAGCACGCCAGGTTTTCAACCTGGCCAAGGCGGGTCGGAGACCCGCCCCACCCCTCACATCGACAGCTTGAGCGTTTTGCCCTCGATGCCGGCGTCCGTGACCTTCTTCCACGCCGTGGAGAGATCCTCGGGGATCGTCTGGGCGGCGAGGATCTTCTTGGTCACGAAGCCCTCGAGCGCCGGGAGGCGCTTCACCTGGAGGGAGCCGATGTAGAAAGAATCCGGGGCGAACACGATGCCGTCATCGGTCTTGGCGAAACCGCCGGAGGCGAGCACGACCACGGGCAGCTGAAAGCCGTAGACATTCAGGGTGCACGGCACGCCGACCTGAAGCACATTGTCATGAATCCGGAAATTCG
>CALFNJ010000056.1 GCA_937902865.1 uncultured Opitutaceae bacterium | reverse complement strand
AGGTGGAATTGAAGAGCATCGAAAAATACGAAGCGGGCCTGCTCGGCGGGCTCTTCGTCGTGCTCGGCATCATCATCGTGATGCTGGAGCAGTGAACGGATTTTTGTATCTAGAACTCAGGAAGGCAGGAACGGAAACGGGCCGCTTCGTAGCGGGTGCGTGAGGGTGGGGCGCGTTATCCCTAACGCGCCGAACGTATCGTCCGCGTTTCATGACGGACGGCGCGAAACCGGCGCGTTAGGGACAACGCGCCCTACCTTTGGGATCGTCTCCGTTCCTGCCTTCCTGAGTTCCAGATAACCTATTTCAGGGCGTGGACGATCGTGTCGACGTTGGCACGGATCATCCCGAGGTAGAACGCGGTGGAGGTGCCGGCGGGGCCGAGGTCATCGGTGAACAAGGTGGTGACGACCTTGGTGTGAGTTTCGTCGGCGATGCGCTTGGTCATCTTCGCGTTGGCGGTGCTCTCGAAAAAGACGGCGGGCACATGCAGCTGGGTGATGCCGCTGAGGAGGCGCTCGAGAACGGCGGGACGGATTTCCTGGCCGGAGGCGAGGCCGGGGATGGGCACGATCTTCAATCCGTTGGCGGCCGCGAAGTAATTGAAGTTCTGCAGCGGAGTCGCGAGGAGGTGGTGATCGGGTTCAGCCCCGAGCGTGGCGAACTGGGCGCGAGTGTAGGTCAGCAGTTTCTGCAGTTCCTTGGTGTAGGCGTCGGCGCGAATGCGAAAGGCACCGGCTCGCGCGGGCACGAGGCTGGCAAGGCCGCCGTTGATGTTGGCGACGTAGCGGACCGCGTTCGCCGGATCGTGCCAGGCGTAGGGATCGAAGAGACCCTGGCCGAAGTCCGCCGTGGTCTCGTCGGAGGCCTCGTGCCAGCGTCCCTCGAGATCGAGCAGCGCCATCCCCTGGGTGGCGATGATGATCGGGCCCTCGTAGTTCGCCTGGCGCAGGCACTCCGCGAGCCAGGGCTCGAAGCCGGCGCCATTGACCACCAGACACTGGGCCTCTTCGAGCCGGCGAAGATTGTCGGCGTTCGGCTCGAAGTCCGGCGTGCGCACCCCGGCGGGCACCAGCCGTTCGACGCGGACCGCATCGCCGCCCACCTGCTGCACGAAATCCTGGAGGACCGAGGTCGTGACGAGCACCAGCGGCTGAGCCGCAGCGGGCATGGCGAGCAGGCAGACGAGCAGAAGGAGGCGAAGGGGGCGCAGGTTCATCGGGGGAAGGGGAGCTGGATCACCGCGAAACACACGGAAGAAGAAGACGGGGAAAACGTTCAACCTCCAACGTCCAACGTTCAACGTTGAACGAGCCGGAGCGTCGGCCGCTGGCAGAGGTGATACGGAGGGGATCGCTTGGGCTGAAAACGAAGAGGAGGAAACGCGCGCGGGCATCGTCCCAGTTGATGCGCCGCTGGCTCATGGACCGGCTTCGAGCGTGCAACGTTGGACGTTCAATGTTGAACGTTGAACGTTCGGCTCGGCCGTGGGCCGTGGGCCGTCCGAAGGCTCTCCTCACTTTTTCTTTTCCGGGACCGTGATGATCAGCGACGGCGTGCTGGCCGGAGCGGAGGGGGCGGCAGCGGCGCCAGAGGTCGCTCCCTCGGGTGCGAGCGTCACGGGGGCTTCAGTGCCCGGTTGCGGAGCGGGGGCCGATGACTTGAACGGAGTGCCGTTGGGCGGCAACAGGGCGAAGCCGCGCTCGATCAACTCGACAACCTTGGCGTCGCGCTTGGCGGCCGTCTCGCCGCCCATCGTGACGACGATGACGCGCCGGCCGTTGCGCTGGGCGGTCGCGGCGAGGCAATAGCCGGCACTGTTGGTGAAGCCGGTCTTGAGGCCGTCAACGCCGGTGACTTTTCCGAGGAGGTTGTCGTGGTTCACCATGTTGAACGGCTGCTTGCGGATTGGGCTGCTCAGGGACCGTTGCCGCACCGAGGTGTATTTAAGCACATCCGTCTTGAGCACCAGGTAGCGGCTGAGCAGGGCGAAGTCGCGCGGCGTCGTGAGATCGCCGTCGGCAACCTTGCGGTTCGTCGGCGGCAGGCCGTGCGGTGAGACGAATGTGGTATGGGTCATGCCGAGCTCGTGGGCTTTGGCGTTCATGCGCTCGACGAAGGCCTCGACGGAGCCCGCGGAGGCGCGGGCGAGGGTGTGTGCGGCGTCGTTGGCGGACTGGATCATCATGGCATAGGTCAGTTCCTCGACGGTGAAGGTCTCGCGCGGATCGAGATAAACTCCGGAGCCGCCCATCTTGGCATCCTCGTTCGTGATTCGGATCGGCGTGGTGAGGGCGATCGTGCCAGCGCGGATAAAGTCGTCGAGCACCGCGAAAGTCATGAGCTTGGTCATGCTTGCAGGCGGGCTGATGAGATCGGCCTGGTCCTCGAAGAGCACATTGCCGGTCGCGGCGTCCATGATGATGGCGCCCTTGTAGCCGCCGACGATCGTGGCGGCAGGCCGGGTGGGCTTGGCGCGGGCGGCCGCGGCAGAGAATCCCGTGAGAGGCGCCAGGCAGAGGCCGGCGAAGAGGAAAACGAGGGCGCGGCGGGAAAAAGTCATGTGCGCGAGGAAGAAAAGAATCCGGCGGTGGCGCGAGGAGAAACGGGCGGGATCTGCAGCTCCGTACTCGGATCGTTCTCGGCCTTTCTCCTGTAAGAAACCGGCTCGGAATTTTTTACAGGAGGCGATCCGAGGCCGGAAGAGATCGGGGCCTTGGACAAATTCTGTCCCGTTTTGACCTGGGATTTCAGGGAGCGAACCCGTGTTTCATTCTTTGCGAAGGGGCGGCTGATTTGCGGCGCTTCTTGGGCTGGGGCACGATCCCGAAGCGCGGGTCGCGGCGGCGGACCAGGGCGACGAGGCGGCGGGCGGTGGGCTGGAAGTCGTCGCGCTCCTCGGAGAGGTAGAGCCATTTGCCGAGGATTGGATGGCTGACCAGACTCGGGAATTCCGTCTGCAGAGACGCGTGGTGAGCCCGCTCGGTGCAGACAAGCACGCCACGCCAGGGCTCCTCGTTGGCGCAGAAGCAGAGATGCAGCCGTCCGTCGAGGTACGCGGCCTTCGTGCCGAACATGGCGCGAAGGACGAAGGAGGCGTCCATTTCCCGCGGCTCCCACAGCCAGGCGTGCCGATGCACGGGGGAGATTTTGGCTTTCGGAGTTTGGAATTTGGATTTCAAGCCGACGGAAGAGTCGGAAATGCCTGATTCGGAATTTCACCACAGAGACACGGAGGCACGGAGGCACGGAGGCGATGAGGCGGAAGGCCGAAGGCGTGAGGTTGGAGGGCAGAGAACGGACGGGAACCCGAAGGAGGATGGATTCGATTTCAAGCATCCCTGAAGGCCTAAAGGGGTTGCTCTCCGTGTCTCCGTGCCTCTGTGGTGAAATGCCGAGGGCTCGCGTTGGTTTCCGGAATCCAAAATCCGAAATCCAAATTCCAAAATCCACCGACGCAGCCGCCGGCTGCCGCGGTCACATCGCGAGGCCGATCATCCAGCCGACGCCGAACTTGTCGTCCAGCATGCCGAAGCGCGGGGACCAGAAGGTCTTGCTGAGCGGCATCTTGATCTTGCCACCCTCGGCGAGAGCGTTGAACGCGCGGTCGACCTCGGCTTCGGTGGGCAGCGCGAGCGAAAGCGAGAAACCCTCGAACTTCGGGCCCTGCTCGTCGCCGTCGGAGGCCATCAGGACGTTGTCGCCGATGCGAAACGTGGCGTGCATCACCTTGTTCTCGAAGCCGGCGGGAAGCTGGCCCGGAGCGGGTGGCTGGGGGCTGTCCTTGAAGCGCATCATCATATCGACCTTGGCGCCGAGGGCTTTGCCGTAGAAGGCGAGCGCTTCTTCACAGCGGCCGCCGAAGAGGAGATAGGGTTCGATCGTGGTGCGTTTCATGATGGGGGATGGGGACGGATGGTTGGGGGAGAGGAAAAACAGTGAGCGGCGTCGGAGGGGGAATCTAACGGTCGCGGTGTGCGGCGCGAAGCGGCGCGTTAGGGATAACGCGCCCCACCGCTGGAAAGCGGGATCAGGTCGTTTGTTCCAGTGGGAGATCGCGCAGCTTCAGTTCGGGATTTTTTTCGACGAA
>CALFNJ010000055.1 GCA_937902865.1 uncultured Opitutaceae bacterium | reverse complement strand
ACGAACATTTCATGGCGACGGCGGTGCTGATTTCGTCGCGCTCCAACTGCGAGCGGCTGCATGTCGGCTGCGTGATCGTGACGGGCGGCGATCGGAAGAACCGCCTGGTGGCGGCGGGCTACAACGGCTTCCTGCCGGGCGCGCCGCATGTCTCGCGCCTGCGGGACGGACACGAGCAGGCCACGGTGCACGCGGAGCAGAACGCGGTGGCGGACGCGGCGCGGCGCGGCAGCTCGGTCGAAGGCTGCGTGGCATACGTCACGCATTATCCCTGCGTGAACTGCGCCAAGATCCTGGCGGCGGCGGGAATCTCCGAGCTGAAGTACCGGGATGATTACGCGAACGACCCGATTGTCGCCTCGCTGCTGGCCGACGCCGGAATCAAAGTCCTGAAGCTTTCCTGAAACGAGCGAGACGATTGCGATGCGCGAACGGACGAAAAAGGGCAAAGGGCAGGGCGCGGGACTGGCCGGCTCGCTGCTGCTCGCGCATCCCGCGCTGAACGATCCGAATTTTCGGCGGACGGTGATCCTGATGTCGGCGCATGACAGCGACGGCGCGATGGGTGTCGTGCTCAATCGCCCCCTCGGCCGCCGGCTGGGCGAGTTGAACGGCGATTTTTCGCTCGGCCCGCTGGCCTCGGTGCCGGTGTTTCGCGGCGGTCCGGTGCAGACCGAGCAGATGATGCTCGCGGCCTGGCAGCCGCAGGGCGATGCGTTCCGGCTGCATTTCGGCCTCGAGCCGGACAAGGCCAGCCAGCTGATCACGGAGGAAGGCGTCCATGTGCGGGCGTTTCTGGGCTATTCCGGCTGGACCGGCGGGCAGCTGGAAAAGGAATTGAAGCAGAATGCGTGGGTGATCACGGCGGTGCCCGGGGATCTGATGACGCAGGCGCAGGATGAGGCTCTCTGGCGCAATGTCCTCGGCGGGATCAGCATCGACTGGCGACTCCTGGCGGACGAGCCGGAGGACACCGAGCTGAATTGAACGGCGAGCTTCGCGGCCGAGGTTGGAATTCGGATTCGGAATTCGGAAGGTTCGCGCAGAGGCGCGGAAACGCGGAGGTCGATCCGTTCTGATCGGAGATGGATCCGTTGGTCGTGCACGGATCACTGATCCATAATTCGGAAGCCACGAAGCCAGGAAATGCCCGGCCGATTTTTTTGGTTTCCTGGCTTCCGAATTAATCCGGTTCGATCGGGATCGAGCCGACAGGCGGTTTCGTCCGCTTCTGGGTTCAGTCATCCGACGCGGGCGAGAGGTTCTGCCAGGTGGAGCGCGATCCGGTCGAGCGTCGTGCTGGTTGCCTGACTCGGGTCCGACAAATCGCGGCAGAGCTGCAGGAGCTCGGCATCTTCGAGGAGAAGGGCGGAGGCCTTGAGGTAGTGGGCGAGACGGTGCGGAGCGTCGGGCTCGGCGTGCGCGAGCGCGGATTCGGTTTCCGCGCGGAGCCGCGGCCATTCCTGCGCCAGCAGCGAGCGGGCG
>CALFNJ010000054.1 GCA_937902865.1 uncultured Opitutaceae bacterium | reverse complement strand
CAGATGATCTACCATCGCACCGCGGAATTTTCCCGCTGCATTCTGCGCTGCGAGGCGTTGCTCAAGCAGGCCTGCGGCGCGCGACCGAACGACCGGGCGATCCTCCTCACCGGCTCCGGCACGGCGGCGATGGAGGCGGTCGTGCTCAATCTCTTTGCGCCGCGGCGCAAGGTGCTCGTCGTGAACGGTGGCGATTTCGGCCGACGCTTCTCCGAGATCGCGGCGGTGCACGGCTTGTCGGTCGTGGAGATCAAGCTCGGTCCGGGCCAGCGGCTGACGGCGGACGACCTGCGGCCGCACCAGAACGGCGGCTTCAGCGGGCTGCTCGTCAACCACCACGAAACCTCCACCGGCAGCCTGATGGACCTCACGCTGCTCTCCCAATTCTGTCGTCACCAGGGTCTCGTATTCGTGGTGGACGCGATCGGCTCGTTCCTGGCGGATCCGCTCGAGATGGGCGCGCTCGGAATCGACGCGCTGATTCTCAGCTCGCAGAAAGCGCTCGCGCTGCCGCCGGGCCTGAGCGTCGCGCTGCTCAGCGAGCGCGCGGTCGACCGGATCGGCACCGTGCCGCCGCGCTCCTATTATTTCGATTTCGACCGGTACCTCGCGGATCTCCCGCGCGGCCAGACTCCTTTCACGCCGGCGGTCGGCGTGATCCGCCAGCTCGAGCGCCGTCTGAGCCAGGTGCTGCAGCTCGGTGTGGCCCGGCAGATCTCCGGGGTGCGGGCACTGGCGCTCGATTTCCGGGAGAAAATCCGCGGCCTGCCGTTCCGGCTGTTCTCGGATTGTCCCTCGAACGCGGTCACGGCCCTCGAACCGTTGGACGGCGTGGCGCCTTCCTTCTATGTGAATCGCCTCGCGGAGGAGTTCGGCATTTTCGTGTGCCCCAACGGCGGTCCGCTGCGCGACCGGATTTTCCGCGTCGGCCATCTCGGTGAACTCACGCTGGAGGACAACACCCGGCTCGCCGACGCCCTGCGCTCCCTTGTCCCCACCGCGCAGCCCTCGCTGCGCCACGCAACCCCCGTCTCCACATGAAAGCGATCATCATGGCCGCCGGCGTCGGCTCCCGTCTCAAGAAACAGCTCGGCAATCAGCCGAAGTGCTGCACCCCCGTCGGCGAGGAAATCCTGATCGAGCGCATGCTGCGCCTCCTCGCCGAGCACGGGATCCGCGATGTCGCGCTGGTCCTCGGCTACCAGAGCGAGGTCGTGATCGGCCGCCTGCGCGGCAAGACCACGGCGCGTTTTTATCTCAATCCGTTTTACAACGTCACCAACTCCATCGCCTCGCTCTGGTTCGCCCGCGAGGAGC
Source organism: uncultured Opitutaceae bacterium (assembly GCA_937902865.1). Classification (GTDB taxonomy): domain Bacteria; phylum Verrucomicrobiota; class Verrucomicrobiia; order Opitutales; family Opitutaceae; genus CAIUWA01. The sequence goes on along the minus strand of CALFNJ010000054.1, from coordinate 675 downwards.
TCGACGGCCAGGACGACGTCGTGATCCTGAACGGCGATCTCTTCTTCGAACCCGGCCTGCTCGACGTCGCCCAGGCGGCGCAAGGCGAGGTCGTGATGCTGGCCGACCCGCGCCGCGCGCAGGAGGCGGATTACCGTTTCGGTTACGAGCGCGGCGTCTTGCGGCGCTACGGCAAAAATCTCTCGTGCGAGGAGACCACCGGCGAATACATCGGCGTGGCGAAACTGCGCCGCAGCTTCGTCGGCACGTTCCGCGCCGGCCTCGAAGTTTTGATTTCCGCGCAACAGCACACGCTCTGGTGGGAGGACGTGCTCTACAATCTCTGCGCCACGCAGCGGACGATCCACGTCGCGGAAGTGACCGAGGCGTTCTGGGCGGAGGTCGACTACATCGAGGATTACGACCGCATCCAAGCCTTCCTCCGCAACAGTGCGCCGCGGCCGCTCGCCGAGCCCGAGCCGATCGCCCCGGCGCTGCAGGAGCGGGAAGCGCGCATCGCCGTCGCGGTCTGACGCCGCGTCGGCCGCTCGACCGCCTTTTTCGCCATGCGGGTGCTTTTCTCCACCTCGAGTCCGGCGCAGTACATGATGCCGCCGGTGCTGGGCGACGAGGACCTCACCTGCGTCCCCGACTGGCCGGATGACATCGCGCCCGACGGCCGGGTGCGATCGCTCA
>CALFNJ010000053.1 GCA_937902865.1 uncultured Opitutaceae bacterium | reverse complement strand
CCCGGAGCGGCTCGCCGTCATCGTGGTCGGCGACGTCGAGCCCGACGCGGCGGCCCGGCTCATCACCGAAATCTTCACTCCGCTGCAGGCGCGCGGCCCGGCCCGCGAGGAGCCGGCGGACCTCTCTCCCGCCAAGGCCGGCCCGGTGAACATCGCGGTCTTCAGCGATCCCACCTGGACCGGCATGAATTTCGCGCTGGAGCATCCGCTGCCGCAGCCTCAGCCCAACGACACCCGCGAACGGCGGGTGCTGGGCCTGCACCGTGCCTTGTCGTTCGCCATCCTGCAGAAGCGCCTGGAGGCGGAGACCCACCAGGCGGTGGGCAATTTCGTGGCGCCGGTCGTGTCCATCAGCAGCATGGATCCGCTCTGGCAGCTCTGCTCGGTGTCCGTGTCCGGCAGCTCACAGAACTGGCAGCCGCTCGCCGCCGGACTCGAGCAGCAGCACCGCCGGGCGTTCCAGCACGGCTTCACCGCCGAGGAACTGCGCATCGCGAAGATCCAGTTCACCGCGGGCTACGAGGCCGCCGTCCGCACCGCCGGCACCCGCACCTCGCCGGGCCTGGCCAGCGACCTGTGCGGCGTGCTGCTTTTCGGTGGGACGCTTTCCACGCCGGCCGAGCTCCAGAAGGACATCACGCCGGACCTGGAAGCCGCGACGCCGGCCGACTGCCTCAAGGCCTTCCGCTCGGCCTGGAGCAACGACGCCCCGCACGTGTTCCTGGCGATCAACGCGGGCGCCTCGATCGCGCGCAACGATGTGCTGAAGGTCCTCAACCAGAGCCGCAACGTGGTCGTCACTCCGCCCGAGGAAAAAGCCACTCCGGTCTTCGCCTACACGGATTTCGGCCCGCCGGGAAAACTGAAGCGCGAGGAGCATGTCGACGATCTCGACGTCCGCCTCACGGAGTTCGAGAACGGCGTGCGGCTCAACTTCAAGCCGACGGCCTTCGAGGCCGACAACATCCAGTTCGCCCTGCGCGTCGGCACCGGCCGGATCGGCCAGCCGAAGGAGCTGAACGGACTGCCGCTCTTCGCCGATGCCGCGCTGATGAGCGGCGGGATCCACCGCCACACCATCGACGAGCTCAACGCGCTCATGGCGGGCCACAATCTCGCCATCTCCTTCAGCGTGCTGGACGACGCCTGCCTGTTCTCCGGACGGTGCGCCCGCCGCGAGCTGCCGCTCTGCCTGCAACTGCTGGCGGCCTACCTGACGGACGCCGCGTTCGACAACGGCATGATCCGGCAGGTCCACGCTTCCCTCACCTCCATCTACGCCGGGATCGTGAATTCGCCCGGCGGGCCGATCCAGGCGTCGGCGGAGGCGGTGATGACGAACGACCGCCGCTTCGGCCTGCCGAACGTGGATGATGTTTTTTCGCGCGACTACGCCGAGCTGGCCAAATGGCTCGGGCCGGAGCTCAAGGAAGGCGACGTCGAACTCAGCCTCGTGGGCGACACGACCTGGGACGAAGTCCGCGAGGCCGCCAGCCGCACGGTCGGCGCGCTGGCGCCGCGCACCCGGCCCCACCGCACCGCCATCAGCGGCCAGCCGGTGCAATTCATCAAGGTCCGCAACGCCGTCGCCTTCACCACCAATCCCACGCTCAGCCAGTCCACCGTGGCGTTCTTCTGGCCCGCGCCCGACGTGAAAAGCGCGCCCCAGGACCGGCGCAGCGTCGTGACCGCCGCCATCATCGCGGAGCGCGTGCGCGAACGGCTGCGCGAGCAGCTCGGCGCCACCTACACGCCCTCCGCCGAGTTCATGCGGCACGACGCCTTTCCCGGCTTCAGCTATTTCGCCGTCACGGCGGACGTCAGCCCCGCGCACGCCAGCCAGGCGGCGCAGATCATCGCGCAGGAGATCACCGAATTGCGCACCAAGGGCGTGACCGCGGATGTCTTCACCCGCGTGCGGCAGCCGTACCTGCGGGCACGCGAGGACGACGTGCGGGAAAATTCCTACTGGCTCTTCACCGTGCTCAGCGACGCCCAGCAGAATCCCGCCCGCCTCGAGGCCGCCCGCAGCCGATCGGCGGACAACGCCGCGATCACGCGCGAGGATGTCAACGCGGTGCTCAAGCGCTACTTCTCCTCGGCGGACGTCTTCCTGTTCAGCACCTATCCGTCCACGGCCGGCGCCGGCAAGGTCGCGGTCGGAGCCGCGCGGCAGACGACACCGGACCGGCCGCCGCAGCCGCTCAAGCAGGACAAACCGATTTATCCCTTCAACCTGCGGGCCAAGGGAATCAAAGGAACCGTGCTGGTCGAGTTCGTCATCGATGCCGACGGCAAGGTCGCGGTCGCCAAGGCGATCCAGTCACCGAATGAAGAGCTTTCGAAGGCGGCGGAGGAAGCGGTACTGAAGTGGAAATTCGTGCCCGGCCAGCAAAACGGGAAAAACGTCCCCACCCGGATGCGGGTGCCGGTGAATTTCGATCTCGATCCGCCGGCGAAAAAGTAGCGGCCGGGAAATGGCGGGATGCGGACTTGCCGGCGACGGATATCGATC
>CALFNJ010000052.1 GCA_937902865.1 uncultured Opitutaceae bacterium | reverse complement strand
AGATGGGGACGCGACCTCCCGGTCGCGGGGTCGCTCTCTTATCTTTGCGAAGGTAGGGACGGGCGGCTCGCCTGACCGCTTCGGTGCTGCTGGCGAAGGTGGAGCGCATTGACCCCAATGCGCTGTTTGGCTCCGGCGGCGACTTTTTGTGGGCGGAGGTTTCAACGCGTTGGGGACAACGCGTTCCACCTCGACCCATCCGCTCCTACTTTTTCGGGCTGCGCGCCTTGGCCGCGCGTTCTGACAAACGTTCGAGCAGGAGCTCGAGGCGTTTCTGCCGCGTCTCGGGCCGGCGGGCCTCGTCGAGGTACTTCACCATCCAGCGACGAACGGAAGCGGGGCCACGGACCCAGGCGGCCTGTGCCGCGGGGCGAAATTGCAACGCGCGCTGCAGGTCGGCGGGCGCGGCGGGATCACGCGGATCGGAGGAGCGGGTGAGTTCGACCTCAAGTCGGTCGCCGACATCGAGCCCGGCGCGTCGGACGATGTCCGCAAGGACCGTCAGCCGTCCGCGTCCACGACCGGCGGGCATCAGCGTTGTGGCCACGGTCTCGCCGGCGTAGCGCGCGACGACCGGAATGCGCTGTCCACCGCCGAGCGCGCGCACCACGGCGGCGGGGGCAATCACGCACCGCATGATCCAGTTTTTTTCGATCTTCGCGGTGAAAGTCGGCATGAGTCAGGAGGCGGGAGACAGGTGAAGAGAAAGAATGGCCCGGGGAAAGTCATTCCCACGGAGATGAAGAACGCTTGGGGCAGCGGTTCATCGTGAGCTGCGCGCGATACCGCCGCCCGGAGGTCGGCGGTCACCTGGGCCCGAGGCCTGGTTCGTCTTCGTGCTTTTGTGCCTTTGTGGTGAACCTCCGGCGGACTGCGGTTCGAGGTAGGGCGAACCGTCCCGGTGGGCCGCGGCTCGGCGGGGACGCCTCGCCCTACCTTTGACGCACGCCTTACCTCGTGCGGAGGAAGCGCTCGATTTCCTTGCGGGTGGGCATGGAAGGAGCGGTGCCGAACTTCGTGACGGAAAGCGCAGCGACGGTGTTGCCGTGACGGGCGGCGGCGAGCAGGTCGCCGTTGAAGCGAACGAGTCCGGCCGCGAAGCCGCCGACGAACGCATCGCCGGCGCCGGTGGTGTCGACGACCTTGATTCCCCGGTGCGCAGCGATCGCGGTGAAGCGGTCGGCCTGCGAAACGAAACAGCCGCGCCGGCCCAGGGTGACGATGACCGTGGGCACGCCGAGTGCGCGGCACACGCGTTGCAATTCCTTGGGCGGGAGAGCGTGCAGTGCGGCCTCGGTGAAAGCAGGCTGCTTCCGGCCACCGGATTTTTTCGGGCGGCGCAGGAGATTAACGAGCGCGACGAATTCCGTCTCGTTGGGAATGAGCACGTCGGTGAGACGCAGGATTGCCGGCGCGAAATCGCGTCGCATGGGCGCCGGATTCAACACGGTCAGAGCGCCGGCGCGGCGGGCGAGGCGGAACACATGGGCGTTGATCGGCAGATTGGCTTCATGCTGGCAGACGACCACGCGCGCGCCGCGGAGATGGGAGGCGGTGACATCGCGGGGCTGCAGCTGCGCGCTGGCGCCGAGCGCGACGACGATTTCGTTTTGCGCGCTGGCGTTGAGGAGGATCGCGGCCGTGCCGGTGGCGTGGCCCGGCTTTTCCACGAAACGCGCGCCGATGCGCTCGGCCCGGTAGAATTTCTTCGCCGATTCGGCGAACACGTCGCGGCCGACGGCGCCGATGAAGAGCGTGTGCGCGCCGGCGCGTCCGGCGGCCACGGCTTGGTTGGAGCCCTTGCCGCCCGGCCCGGTGACGAAGGTGCCGATCACGGTCTCGCCCGCCTGGGGAAACTCGGCGCAACGCCAGCAGAGATCCTGGACAAAACTGCCGACCACCACGACCTGGGGTTTCATCGCCGCGAGGCTAAGCGTCCGGCTTCCGGGCTGACAAGCAGGTAGGCCTCCGATCCGAACCATCAATCTCGGCAGGTTTCACGCAGAGAACGCGGAGTACGCAGAGACAAACCAATCCTTCATCTCTGTGTACTCCGCGTTCTCTGCGTGAAACCTGCCGATTTGATTCCTCCTCAGAAGGTCATGTCGCTCCCGGGAACCGGTAAACTTTCCCAGTCGGCGCTGAGGAGACCTCCCTCCGGGAAACCGGGTAAAAATTTGTCGAAACTGGGGCGCGGAAGGTAAAGCGCCGGTAAAAGCCGGTCCGGCCTATAGCCGTTTGAATGGGGAATCGTCTATGGTGGCACATCCAGCCGACGTCCGTCCGATGCCAAATCCTCCCATGAATCTCGTGAAAAAAATTCTCGTCGTGCACGGTGACGCCAAAGTGCGTCGTCGTCTTGTGCTGCTCCTCGCTGACGCCGGCTTCGACGTCCGCGCTTTCGCCACTCCGGAGTCCGCCGCGGACAACGCCCGCTCCGAATGGTATGACCTCGCCGCGGTCGACCACGAACTCTCCGGCGCTCCCGGCTTTGTCTTCGTCGACATGCTGAAAAAAATCCAGCCCACCGTGCCGGTGCTCCTCCTGGTTTCAAAGCTGGAGCTGCCGCTCGTGGTGCAGGGCATCCGGCTCGGCGTCGCGGATGTCGTCGCCACCCACGAGGATCCGCGGGTGATGCTGCGCCGCGTCCGCACGCTGCTCCGACTCGAGCCGGCGCTGGAGCCCGAGGGAGTGACGCCCGAGGACCTCGCGCAGGTCGAGTCGATGCTCGAGAATCTTTCCGGCGGTGCGAACAGCGCCCATCCGCTCGGCGCACATACGCAGGAGCCGGGGGCCGATTTGCTCCGCCTCACGAAGGAGAAGGCGGTGCTGGAGGCGCGCGTCGAGCGCTTGCAGCACGAGAAGAGCGCCGTGGAGGCCGAGTTGAAGACGCTGCTGACGCAAAACGCCGACGGCACGCGCCTGCAGGCGGAAGTGGCCGAACTGCGCTCCGAGCGCGAGCTGGCCGAAGCGACGCAGGCGGCGATCGACCAGAAGGCACGGGAGTTGTCCGAAACCCGGGCCGCGATCGCCAGCGAACGTTCCGCGCTCGAGGCCGAACGACGCAGCCGGGAAACGACCCCGCCGATCACCGCGCCGGAAAAGGGCGCGTCCGAACGGGAAGAGATCAACGCGTGGCGCGAGAAGCTGGCGGCGGAGGAGGATCAGCTCGCCGAGGAGTCCGCCCGGCTGCGCGACGAAACCACCCGGTTCGCGCAGGAGCGCCGCCGCTGGCACGAGGATATGGATCTGCTCGCGACCCAGGAGCAAAATTTGCGCGTCTATGAGGACCGGCTAAGGAAAATCCAGGCCCAGCTGGAGGCGGACCGTGTATTATGGTTCAGCCAGAGCACGCCCGCGGCGGCCGCGCCGTCGCCGCTGACGAGCGACGCCGGCCTCCGCGAGGCGTGGGCGAAGCTACAGCGCGCGACGGAATTGCTCGAAGCGGAGCGGTCCAATTTCCGCGATGAGCGCCTCGCGATCCAGGAGCATCATTCATCGGTGAAACGCCGCGAAGAGCAGGTGCGCGACCGCGAGATCCAGCTTTCCCTCCGCGAGAAGAAGCTCAGCTCGTTGCCGCCGCCGCCTCCTCCCGCAGCGCCGCCTCCGCCGCCGTCGGCGGTGAAGAGCCTGACCCGTGCGCCGATGGAGATGGCGCGAGCGGTCTTCGGTGGGAAGAAAGACTGAGAGGAATGGTTTATCTGGAACTCAGGAAATCAGGAAGGGTGGTTTCGCTGAGAATTAATTTAGAAGCCAGGAAGCCGTGAAACGAGTGCGAGACTGACAATGGGGACGCGACCTCCGGGTCGCGTTCG
>CALFNJ010000051.1 GCA_937902865.1 uncultured Opitutaceae bacterium | reverse complement strand
GGCGCGGTAGACATAGCCGCAGCTTGCACCGGAAAAGCGGGCAGGCAAACTCGATGCATGGTCAAAAAACTCCTGCACACCCGGATGCGCGTGAACGATCTCGAACGCACGGTGAAATTCTACGAGAACGCCCTCGGTCTGACCGTGGCGCGCCGCAGCATCTCGCCGCGCGGCGCCCAGATCGTTTTCCTCGCCACGCCGAACAGCGATGAGGAGATCGAGATCTGCCAGCTGCCGAACAGCCCGAGCGTGCAGGTGCAGCCGGACCTGATGCACCTCGCGTTCGAGGTCGACGACCTGAAGTCCTTCGTCGCCGGGATGGAGCAGCGGGGCTACAAACTCAGCGACGAGATGGTGAAGACCAGCAGCGGTTCGACGATCGCCTTTCTCGACGCCCCCGAGGGCTACGAGGTCGAGCTGATCCAGAAGGCGAAATGAAGTGAGCGCCGCCGCCGCTCCCGCGTCGCGCCGCCGCTGGGCCCAGGCCTGGCCCGATGCGCTGGCGTTCGCGGGCGGCCTGGTGCTTGCCTGGCGCGGGGACTGGGAGACCGGTGATCTCATCTGGAGCCTTTGGCTTTCCAGCTTGGTGGTCGGCTACGCGCTGATCGTATGGTCGCTCACCGCGCCGCTGCGGGAGCTGCGGCGGGAAATGGCGGGCGATGTTCCGCCGTTGGCGAATCCGGGCGCGAAGCTGGCGACCATCGGGATCGCGATCGTCGGCACGCTTTTCGGCCTGGCGTTTTTCACGGTGCACTTCGGCGGATTTCATTATGTGCACTCTGTCTTTCTGAACGCGTTCTTTCCGGTGACGGATGGGCGCGGTTTCCCGGGGGCGAACGTCTATCGGATCGTCTTCAGCCGCTACTGGATCTTCCTGCCGCTGGCGTTCCTCGCCGAGCGCGCCGCGTTTCGAAACGTGGATGCGGCGGACAAAAGGAAGGATGATCTTGCCGTCACGCCCGAGGCGATCGACCAGCGCAAGGCGCGGAACAACAACTCCGCCTTGATGACCCCCTACAAGGGCGTGGTCCGCATGCACCTGCTGATCTTCTTCTTCGCCTTCGCGCATTTCGCGCACCTCGAGAACTTCTTCGTCTATGCGGTGGTGTACGCCGTGTATTTCTTTCCGTGGCGATTGCTACGGAAAGAAGATGAGGCGCTCGGCGCATGAAGGTGGCCGTCGACCTCCGGGCGACGGTTCTGCGTCCGCGGAATCGAACTGGGGACGCGACCTCCCGGTCCGTGGGTAGGGCGCGTTGTCCCCAACGCGCCGGTTTGGTCCTGTCGGCGACGAAACGCGGATAACGGTTTCGGCGCGTTAAGGATAACGCGCCCCACCTTCGAGCCACGCGACCGGGAGGTCGCGTCCCCAGTTCGATCGCTCGATCAGATCAATGCCGATGGCTTGGCCAACGCCTTCACCGATTTCGCCACGCTTCGCTCGTAGGCGAAGAGATACTGCTGCGCCAATCCGGCCAGCGGACCGAAGTGCACCCGGCCGAAATGCGCGATCTGGTCCGGTCGCCAGTCCTCGAGACCGTAACGCGCGGCCATGGTCTTGATGATCCAGACATCGACGGGAAACGCCTCCAACCGTCCGGCGCCGAAGAGCAGCACGCAGTCGGCGATCTTTTCCCCCACGCCGGGCAGGAGGCAGAGCCGCGCCTTGGCTTCGGGGTACGGCAGCCGCTCCGTCTCCTCGAGCCAGCCGGGGTGGGCGGCGAGAAACGCGGCGGTCTGATGAATGTACCGCGCGCGGAAGCCGAGCAGGCAGGCGCGCAGCTCCGCCTCGCTCAGCGCGGCCAGTTCGGGCCAGGTCGGCAGGCGGTGGATGCCGGGAGCGATCTCCGCGCCGTGGCGCTCGGCGAGCAGCGCGAGCATCTGCTTGATCTGGACGATCTGCTTGGTCGCGCTGCAGAGAAAGCCGAGCAGCGTTTCTCCGAAGGGCTGGCGCAGCAGCCGGAACGCGGGAAAAGCTCTCAGGCAGTTGGCGAGGTGAGCATCGCTGCGCCCGGGCAGCGCATCGGCGAGCTCCACGTAATCTTGCTCGAGAGCGAGGTAGAGCGGCAGTTCACGTCTGGTTGCCGCGAGGGTTTCCTCCGGTGCCCGCCAGGAAAGGCGATGATCCTTCAAACGCAGTTCCGCCACGCATTCGCCCCAGATCCCCCGCCAGGTGCCGTCGGACTGGTGATGCCAGCGGAACGCCTGGCCACCGTCGAGCGTCTCGGCGAGCACGGAGGCACGCCGCGGCAGGGCGGTGGACGGGAGCGGGTGCCAGCCGGACCAGGAAAGGGCGGACATTCCGTCAGTTCAGCACCTTCGCGCTGTCCGTCGAGTAATTGATGAACGTGTCCTGCACCGCACCGTGGATGTCAGCGATCTTGAGCTGGATGGCGTCGAGGTACTCGTGGAGC
>CALFNJ010000050.1 GCA_937902865.1 uncultured Opitutaceae bacterium | reverse complement strand
CAAGGAAGCGGGCGTCAAAGCCGATATTCTGCTGAAACTGGAATTCTTCAATCCCCTCTCGAGCGTCAAGGACCGCATCGGTTTCGCGATGATCGATGACGGTCTGAAGAGCGGCAAGATCACCAAGGACACGGTCCTGATCGAGGCGACCAGCGGCAACACCGGCATCGCCCTCGCGTTCGTCGCGGCGGCCAAGGGTCTCAAGCTCATCCTCACGATGCCTGAGACGATGACGATGGAACGACGCCGCATCCTGAAGGTGCTCGGCGCCCGCCTGGTGCTGACCGAAGGACCGAAGGGCATGAAAGGCGCGATCGCCAAGGCCGAGGAACTGCAGAAGCAGATCCCGAACAGCGTCATCATGCAGCAGTTCGCCAACCCGGCGAACCCCGCGATCCACCGCAAGACCACCGCGGAGGAGATCTGGCGCGATACCGACGGCAAGGTCGACATCATCGTTTCCGGCGTCGGCACCGGCGGCACCATCACCGGCGTCGGCGAAGTGCTGAAGCCGCGCAAGCCCTCCCTCAAGATCGTCGCGCTGGAACCCGCCACCTCGGCGGTGCTGTCCGGCGGCCAGCCCGGTCCGCACAAGCTGCAGGGCCTCGGCGCGGGTTTCATCCCGTCGATCCTCAACACGAAGGCCTATGACGAGGTCATGACGGTGAAGGAAGAAGACTCCTCGCCGCTCAGCAAGCAGGTGGCGAAGCTCGATGGCATCCCGGTCGGCATTTCGTCCGGCGCCGCCATCTGGGCCGCGATCCAGCTCTCGAAGCGTCCGGAGAACAAGGGCAAGATGATCGTCGCGGTCATCCCCTCGAGCGCCGAACGCTACCTGTCGTCCTGGCTGTTCGCCGACATGAACGTGGAAAGCGATTCGATCGACGACCTCCTCGGCAAGGCCTGAGCGATCGATCGTTCCATCGATTCATCGCCAGCGCATCTCTCTCGCCGGGCGGCCTTCGGGCCGCCCGGCTTTTTGTTTTATTATCTGGAACTCAGGAAGGCAGGAACGGAAGCGAAACTCAAAGGTAGGGCGTTCCTTGCGGACGTCCGCTTCGGCAAGCGCACAACGGGTGTCCGTGAAGAACGCCCCTGCAAATTTCTACGCGAGTGCGTCCTCACGGCTTCGCGTGCTATCTCCGGACCTATTTTGCCGCTCCCGAAGTGGTCGTCTGATCCGCAGAAAGATTCATTTGGGATAGCCACTGACGGGCCGCGTCCGGATTGGATTTCAGCCAAGACTGCCTGATTTTTCCGATGGCATCAGCGCGGGCCTCGACTGCGAGTTGGGGGACCAGCGTGGCCGCGAGCGCCGGATCGTGAACGGCGGCATGGAGGACATAGGATCTAGCTGCGACTTCGCGTACGTGACCAGCTGGAAGACCAGAGATCCAGGCCGCCGCCTGCGTCGGATCACTCACGGCCCAGATACCCGCAATTGAGGTGATGGTCCCGAGACGAAAGCCCGAATCCAAGGGAAGGGCCGCACTCCAGTCGGCCGCCGCCATGGGATCACGCTTGGCCCATCCGACCGCAAAATTGAGTCCGGTTTGGAGGCCTTGACCGGTGGGCGGAAGTTTCTCGACGTAGCTGGCAACCGCCGAGGGATCGCTTTCGGTGAGCTGCGGCAGGATCGCTCTGAGGGCGACCGCACGATCATCCCCGCCCAGCTTTTCGATCCAACTGGCGACGCTGCCCGGATCCTGGTCGAGTTTGACGTTACTCAGGATACCGAGGGCTCGATTGCGCTCGTCGCCAGGTGGAAACTGCAGGGCTTCATTTTCAGCCTGCGCGGGCGAGTGAAGCGCCAATTCGTGGATGGCGTCCGCGTTGGGCGCGAAACGCAACGCCGCCTCCGGATCCAAATAGGCCCAATTCTTGGCGACCATCTGACTGAGTCTCTGCTGTTCGGCCGTGGCAGGAAACTGCTGGCACCAGGCAGCGGCGAGAGCAGGAGCCCGCCGGGCCCAGAAAAACACCATGTTTTCGCGCACTTGGTCTCGCGGAATTCCGATCAGATGGTCGGACATGTACGCCAAAGCGGCGGGCATATCCCGATCATCGATCCGGGCAATCACGGCTCGAAATGCCAGGTTATCGTTTTTCCAGAGCTCATCCCGGATGCTTTTCGCCAGGACTGACTCGAGGTCCGCCAAGGCAATCATGTCCGAGCGAACAGCGGCCACGGCCGGAAAAGGCAGCGAAGATCCCTTGCTCGCGGTTATCCGATTTGTGGCACGAGATGAGGTTGTGGCCTCGAAGCCACGGATGGCCGCCAACTCGTTGCGCAGCCGGCTGTTTTGCCGCTGCTGGATCACGATGATGCTCGTCGCCACTGCGGCGAGCGTGGCGGCGATCGTGAGTTTGACTTTGGTTTCCATGATAGAGCCTGCGATGCCCGCAAAGAAGCC
>CALFNJ010000049.1 GCA_937902865.1 uncultured Opitutaceae bacterium | reverse complement strand
AGGACGCGATCAACCAGCTGCTCGACCGCCCATTCGACTGCTGCGTGCTCGATCTGCGCCTGCCCGACATGACCGGCTTCGAGCTGATGGAGAAGCTCCAGAGTGATCCGAACCTGCGCGAGATTCCCATCGTGGTCTTCACCGGCAAGGACCTCAGCCACGACGACGTCAAGCACCTCCAGACGATGGCGAAGAGCGTCCTGATCAAGGACGTCCAGTCGCCGGAGCGTCTCTTCGACGAGACCGCGCTCTTCCTCCACCGCGTGGTCTCCATCCTCCCCGAGCCCAAGCGCCAGATGCTCGACCGGCTGCACGCCTCGAACGAGGTGCTGCGCGGCCGCAAGGTGCTGGTGGTCGACGACGACGCCCGCAACATCTTCGCCCTCACCACGCTCCTGGAAAACCAGGACATGAAGGTCGTCAGCACGACCACCGGCCGCCAGGCGATCGAGCTGCTCCAGCAGCAGCCCGACATCCGCGTCGTGCTCATGGACATCATGATGCCCGAGATGGACGGCTACCAGACGACCCGCGAAATCCGGAAAGACCCGCAGTTCGAGCGTCTGCCCATCTTCGCTCTCACGGCGAAGGCGATGAAAGGCGACCGCGACAAGTGTCTCGCGGCCGGCGCCTCCGACTACGTCGCCAAGCCCGTCAACACCCACGAGCTCCTTTCGCTCCTGCGCGTCTGGCTGCACCGCTGATCGCCCCGCTCACTGGTGAATCCCACGGTCAACATCCTGCTGGTCGATGACGAGGTTCGGAACCTCGACGTCCTCGAAAGCTTCCTGCGCTCCCCCGAGTACAACCTCGTGCGCGCGGTCACCTCCGAGCAGGCCCTGCTCCTGCTGCTCGAGGGCGAGTTCGCCGCCATCGTGCTCGACGTGCAGATGCCCGGGATGAACGGCATCGAGCTGGCCAATCTGATCAAGCAGCGGAAGCGCACCCAGCACATCCCGATCATCTTCCTCACGGCGTATTACCAGGAGGACAAGGATGTGCTCGAGGGCTACGGTATCGGCGCAGTCGATTATCTCACCAAGCCCGTCAACCCGCAGATCCTGAAGTCCAAGATCGGCGTCTTCGTCGATCTGTTCCGCAAGACCCGCGCCCTCGCGGCGACCAACCTCGCCCTCGAGTCCGAGATCAAGCAGCGCATGCGCGCCGAGGAAGCGCTCCGTGTCGCCAACAACGAGCTCGAGGCCCGCGTCGAGGCCCGCACCGCGGACCTCATCCGCGTCAACGAGGACCTCCGCGCCCATGAGGCCGCCCTCCGCACGAGCGAGGCCCAGGCGATGGCCGCCTCGCGCGCGAAGGACGATTTCCTCGCCGCTCTTTCCCACGAGCTGCGCACGCCGCTCAATCCCGTGCTCCTGCTCGCGACCGAGTCCGCCGGCAATCCGCGCTTGCCGGCGGAGGTGCGCGCCGATTTCGAGACGATCGCCAAGAACGTCGAACTCGAGGCCCGGTTGATCGACGACATGCTCGATCTCAGCCGCATCGCCCACGGCAAGCTCGCGCTCGAGATGCGCGCCTCGGATATCCACTCCACCCTGCACGACGCGCTCGCGATGGTGCGCGAGGAAATCGACGAGAAGCAGCTCACCGTCACGCTCGCACTCAACGCCGGCCGCAGCACGGTGCTCGGCGACGACGTCCGCCTGAAGCAGGTGTTCTGGAACGTGCTCAAGAACGCGGCGAAGTTCACCGACGCGCGCGGCCGCATCGAGGTCGAGACGCTGCTCCAGCGGGACGACGGCGAACTCGTGGTGAAGATCACCGACTCCGGCATCGGCATGACCGCCGCGGAAATCGCCCGCATCTTTGAGGCTTTCTCGCAGGGCGATCATGCGACGCAGAGCAGCCCGCACCGCTTCGGCGGCATGGGCCTCGGCCTCGCGATCTCCCGCATGATGGTCGAGCTCCATTCCGGCTCGATCAGCGCCACCAGCCCGGGCCGCAACCAGGGCACCACGTTCCACATTGTCCTGCCGCTGCTCACCAACCCGGAGGCCGCGCATGTCACGCCCGTGCTCACCCGCACGGCCACGCCGCCGCCCGCCGCCGGACCGGAGCAGGCCCAGCGCCGGATCCTCCTCGTCGAGGATCACAAGCCCACCTCCATCACGCTGGTGCATCTCCTCAACCGCCGGAACTACGCCGTCGTCGCCGCCGGCTGCCTCGCCGAGGCCCGCGAAATCGCCAGCCGCGAAAATTTCGACCTGCTGATCTCCGACATCGGCCTGCCCGACGGCAACGGTTACGACCTCATGACCGAGCTGCACGGCCGCCACGGCCTGGTCGGAATCGCGCTGACCGGCTACGGCATGGATGAGGACGTGAACCGCAGCCAGGCCGCCGGATTCATCACCCACCTGACCAAGCCCGTCACCGTGCAAGCCCTCGACGGCGCCCTCTCCGTCGCCAGCCTCCGCGGCCAGGCCGGGTGAAGTGATTGCGGACGGCGGATTGCGGATTGGAGAGTTGGAAAAATGGGGACGCGACCTCCCGGTCGCGTGGTTCAAGCGCGTTAACGCGCCTTTCCCCAAGGTAGGGACGGGCAGCCTGCCCGTCCGTTTCCGCTCCGCCCGCTTTCGATCCTCGGCATTTCACCACAGAGGCACAGAGACACGGAGTTCGAATCCCGGAATGAAGCGGTTTCTCTCCGTGTCTCCGTGCCTCTGTGGTGAAATGCCGAAAATTCAGGATGCTCGGAACGCGACCGGGAGGTCGCGGCCCCATTTCAATCTTAGATCCCCGCCTTAGCTCGCCGCCGGCATTCTCAGGGGCGCGGCGCTCTTTTTCTTTTCCACTGCACGCGCCGCGGCACCCTGCGCCCGGACCGGCCGGGCTGGCAGCGTGAAGAAAAACTCGGCCTTTCCTTCGTCCGTCGACGCATGCCCGCACTGCCCGCCCTGCAGGCCGGCCAGTCGATGCACGATCGACAATCCCAGTCCGGGGCTCGGTCGCAGGTGCAGCTGGTCGAAGGGACGGAACAGCAGCGCCCGCGCGTCTTCCGCGATGCCCGGTCCGCTGTCCGTGACGGAAAAACGATAGCCGCCGTCCTGCGCGGTCCATCCGAGGCGGATCGTCGGCTTGGGCCCGCCGTGCTTGAGCGCGTTGTGCAGGAGGTTCCACCAGATCATCTGGAGCCACGAGGAGACACCGAACACCTCCGGCCACGCCGGCGGCCGGACCAGGGTGGCGCCGGTTTCACGGATTTCCCGCTCCAGCTGTTCGAGGCTGTCCGCCACCACTTCGCTCATGTCCACCTCCATCGGCACCGCCGGGTCGGCGGAGGCGCGGAGCACGAAGCTCACGCGATCGATGATCTGGGAAATTTCCGCCGAGGAATCCTCGATGTTGCGCACCATGACCGCGATCGAGGGCGTCGTGCCGGCCGGCAGCACGATCTTCAGCACCTGCGAACTCGTGCAGATGCAGCCGACCGGGGAAAACAGGTCGTGCCGGATCCGCTTGGCAACGGTTCGCAGGTCTCCCTGCAGGCGGAGATTTTCGCGCAGCAGCTCATGCTGGAGAATGGCCGAACGGAACGCCCGGCCGACCAGCGGCGCGTTCCACTGCTCCGGCGGCACCGTGTCGGCGAGATCGCCGAGCCCGCGTCCGAAAATCACCACGGCCCAACGCGGCAGCCCGACCGCATCGGTCATCTGCACCGCCTGCGCCGCCGTTTCAGGATCCGTCGGGGCGAGCACGAGCAGTTCCGGATGCGAGCTTTCCTCCCAGCGCCCTGCCTCTTCCACGCTGGCCACCTCGACGATTTCCGCCTCGGGGAAAACCTCCCGCGCCGCCGCGCGCGCCACGGTATCAGCCGCGGAGGGCATCGGCGCAAAAAACAGACGAAGCGGTCTCATGGCTGGAAGCCCCCGAACTGCATGTCACGTAGTACGTGACATTGGGTTTGGGTGGCTGGGATCCCCGGGTTCAGCCAAAACAGCCGAAACGGCGTGGTGGGACGGTGGGAACTGGTAGGCACACGGCCGCATGGGAGCCCAGACCGACGCGGGGCGAGGGTCCGCATGAACGCGCCCCACGGAAGGAGAATTCCTCCGCCGCGCAATGCGGCCGTTTGGTGCTTAAACACCACCCCACCGACCCCCGGCGAGCCTGTGAGTTCGTCAGTTTTACGCCTGTCAGCGACCTGCTCAAGGTCGGGACGCGCGGCCCGCGGGTCCGGTTCGACCCGGCGAAGACATCCGATCCCCCTTTTTTACAGGAGGAACACCGAGTGGGATCCGAGATTCGGCCCCCCAATCCTCGGTTTGCCCTCGGTCTTACTCCTGTAAAAAGACGGATCGAGTCTGTTGCAGCTCGAAAGTCGGCCGCCTCGAACCGGACGGGCCGGCCGCCCATCGCTCCCTTCCCCTCTTTTCCACTGCTGGCTTCCCTTTCTCCCTGTCACCGGCCTCGTCCTGCTCGCCAGATTTTGCGCGGAACTTTGGACGCCGTTATCAATCTGTGCGTTGCGCCATTTCGATGAAAAAAATCTCCCTGCTTCTCGTCGACGATCACATGGTGCTGCGCGAGGCCATGCGCGCGCTTTTGGCCACTGAGGCCGACCTGGAAATTGTCGGCGAGGCGGAAAACGGCCGGCAGGCCGTCGAGCTCGCCGGACAACTGCAGCCAGACGTGGTCATCATGGACATCGCCATGCCGCAGCTCAACGGCCTGGAGGCGACCCGCCGCATCACGAAAGAGGCGCCCAACACCAAGGTATTGATCCTCTCCTCCTACAGCGACGACAAGTTCGTCCAGGATCTCACCGAGGTCGGCGCGATCGGCTATCTGCTGAAGCAGAGCGCCGCACCCGAAGTGATCAAGGCCGTGCGCGAAGCCGCGAAAGGCAAGTCGTGCTTCAGTCCGTCCATTTCCCGCCGTCTCTTCGACCAGAGCCGGCCGGGCTTCCTCAAGGGCGGCGAGCGCCCGATGAAGCAGAGGAATTCCCTCGCGCTCACCTCGCGCGAACGCGAAGTGCTCCAGCTCGTCGCAGAGGGCAAAGGCAATCGGCAGGTCGCCGCCGAGCTCAACATCAGCGTCAAGACGGTCGAAAAGCACCGCCAGCACGCGATGGACAAGCTCAACATCCACGACACCGCCGGCCTCACCCGCTACGCCTACGCCGAAGGCCTGATCGACAGCACCCCTGGCCCCTCCGCCGTGGTTTAGCGCGGAAATCGCGACGCGAATATCCGCCTCCGATGTAGGGGCGTCCCTTGGGACGCCCGTCCGCATCGCCAACCCACCAAACCGTCTCGCACAGAGGCGCAGAAACGCGGAGATCAGATCAGATCGGAGGATCGTCCTCTCTGCTTCTGCGCCTTTGCCCGAGAGGTTTGATGTTCGTTAGCTAACTGACGATCCCGGGCGTCCCAAGGGACGCCCCTACACCGGAACGATCGCTGCCACCCGGTTTCCGACGTAGGGGCGTTCTTCACGGACGCCCATTCGCGCCGCCGACCACCAAGCCCGCTCGCGCAGAGGCGCAGAAGCGCGGAGATCGGAACCGGAAATCGACCGAGACCGGAGGATCGTCCTCTGCGCCTCCGCGCCTCTGCGCGAGA
Source organism: uncultured Opitutaceae bacterium (assembly GCA_937902865.1). Taxonomy (GTDB): domain Bacteria; phylum Verrucomicrobiota; class Verrucomicrobiia; order Opitutales; family Opitutaceae; genus CAIUWA01. The sequence goes on along the minus strand of CALFNJ010000049.1, from coordinate 2,465 downwards.
CGGATCGAAAGATCGGTTCCGGATTTCTGAATCCGCCCTTACGCCTTCCGCCTCACGCCTTCCGCCTCCGTTCCTTCCTACTTCTTCCGTCTCACCAGCAGGTTCACACCCCATCCCGCCGTAAGAACAAAGGCGGCGCAGGGCCTTCTAAGGCGGCGGTCAACCAAACCGACTTGTCCAACTGCGCCACGCCATGAAGAACCATCCGAATTCCGCCCGCTCGCTGCTCTCGTCTTCGCTCTCGTCTCCCTCTCCGCTCCGCTGCCTCCGCTTCCTGCTGCTGTTCGTTCCCTTTCTCGCTTTCGCCCTCGGCCTCCAGGCGCAGACGATCCTGCCCAACGCCACCGCGGGACAGGCCTACTCCTTCCAGATCACGACGGTGCCCCCCCAGAGCGGTGGCACCACTTACACGCAGGAGGGATTTCCCTCCGGACTCGGCATCGACGCCGCCTCCGGCCTGATCAGCGGCACCACCGTCGCGGTCGGTACCTACAAGGGTAATCTCCGCTTCGTCAGCAGCTCGGGCACCACGCTCTATCCGTACCAGATCACCGTCGATCCCGCGCCCGGCACGCCCGTGATCACGAGCTCCGGCGGGCCCACCGGCACCGTCGGTTCGCCATTTTCCTACACCATCGAGGCCACCAACGGTCCGACAAATTACACGATGGCTGCGCTCCCGCCCGGCCTGAGTTCCTCGGGCGCCACCATCAGCGGCACGCCCACCACCGCGGGCTTGTTCTTCACCTCGGTCAGCGCGAACAACGCCAACGGCCAGGGCAAGATCCTCGTGCTGATGTTCACCATCAGCCCCGCCGGTCCTCTGCCGGTCATCACCAGCCCGCTCGTCGTCACCACCGACGTGAATGCGCCATTCAACTATCAGCTCGCCGCGAGCAACAATCCCACCTCGTTCGGCGAGACCAACCTTCCTCCCGGTGTTTCGCTCAACACCTCCTCCGGCGCGATCAGCGGCACGCCCAGCGTCGCCGGCGTGTACGTCGTCAACGTCACCGCCACGAACGCCTACGGTACGAGCCTCAAGCGCACGCTGAGCCTCACGGTCGGCAACTACTCGTCGATCACGAGCGCGGGCACGATCTCCGGCACGGTCGGCTCGGCGTTCTCCTACACGCTCACGGCGAACAATCATCCGTTCACCTACAACCTTTCGGGCCTGCCCGCCGGGCTCACCTACAATGACGTCAGCGGCGTCGTTTCCGGCACGCCCACGACTCCCGGCAGCTACACCGTCATCGCCAGCGCCGACAACGCGCTCGGCACCGGCGCCGAGCTTCCGCTCACCTTCACGATCGTGAACGCCTCGGGCGGCGGCGGCAACGCGACCGCGCCGTCAATCCTCGTGCAGCCGAAGAGCACCGCCGCCACCATCGGTTCGACCGCCGAACTATCCGTCACCGCCGTGGGCTCGGGCACGCTCTCCTACCAGTGGTCGCACAATGGCACGGCCATCTCCGGCGCCATCGCTCCGATCCTGGAGCTCGGCGGCCTCCAGAACGCCGACGCCGGCAGCTATCAGGTCACCGTCGCCAACTCCCTCGGCACCGTCACCTCGACGTCCGCCAACCTCGAGATCCTCTCGATCATCGTGCCGCCGGCGATCACCGCCGATCCCGAGAAGACCACCGCCAGCGTCGGCACCACGGCGAAGTTCACCGTCGGCGCGAGCGGCTCGGTGCCGCTGTCCTACCAGTGGATGGTCAACGGTGTCGCCATCGGCGGCGCCAACCAGGCCACGCTGACGCTGCCGAGCGTGAAGCTTTCCGACGCCGGCAGCTACTCCGTCACCGTCAGCAATCCGTTCGGCTCAAAGACCAGCATCGCCGTCCCGCTCACGGTCTCCGCCACCGCTGTCGCGCCGATCTTCCAGTTCCATCCTTCGTCCACCACGGTCAGCGCCGGCGGCACCGCCAGCCTCTCCGTCGGCGTCATCGGTTCGTCGCCGATTTCCTACCAATGGTACAAGAACGGCTCGGCGATCGCGGGCGCCACGTCGACCTATCTCACCTTCCCCAACGCGCAGGCGTCCGACGCCGGCACGTATTCCGTGAGCATCACCAATCCCGCCGGCACGGTGAACAGCCTCGACGCCACGCTGACGATCACCGCCGCGGGCGCGACGCCAGTTCCGGTGAGCTTCGCCCAGCAGCCGCAGCCGCTGTCGACGGCCGTGGGCACGTCCGCCAACTTCGTGGTCGGTGTGACCGGCGATCCCGATGTCACCTACCAGTGGCGCCGCAACCAGACGCCGATCGCGGGAGCGAACACGGCTTCCTTCACGATCAACCACGTACAGAAAGCCGGCGCGGGCATCTACGACGTCGTCATCGCCAACGGCTTCTCCGCCGACATCTCCTTCCCCACGCTCATGATCGTCACGCCCGGCGACAGCCCACCCGCGGTCCAGAGCCGCCTGGACAATCTCTCTGCCGGCGCCAGCTCGG
>CALFNJ010000048.1 GCA_937902865.1 uncultured Opitutaceae bacterium | reverse complement strand
TACACGACGCTCGTCCGATCTTTCCGCGTGACACCCCGGGTGGCATTTAGGGCTGGAGGTCACGGGGGGGTGATCGTTGGATGGCCCGCGTGGACTCCCCTCTGCCCATTCTCGACGCAAGGCTCGCGGACCAGTGGTTCGCCGAGGGGGATGCGACCGACCAGGAAATGGATCGGACGATGGTCGCCGCTCTCCGCACCGACGTCGCCCCGCGCCTCGCCGCCTTGCAGGCAGGAGCGGAAAAGCTGAGCGCGAAGGAGGCGGCACACGAGCTGCACAAGCTCCGCGGCGCCGTCGCGAGCTTCGGTTTTTCGACCAGCGCCCATCATCTTGAGGTGCTCGAGCATCACTGGAGCGAACTGTCGGTTCCAGATCGCGTCGCCGGGCTCACGGCGGCCAACGAGAGCTTCGTCGCCGGGCTGGATGAGCTCCTGCGTCGCTTCCCGCATCTGGCAACGCCCTAAGGCGCGCGCCCCGGCGATGGATCTGGCCGAGCTCACCCGCCGGGCGGAAGAGATCCGCGCCCGTTTCGATGCCCAGGCGACCGCTCGGGGCTCCCGAGCCTGGAGCCGGGCGGAAATTACCCAGGGTCTGGTCGGCGACATCGGTGATCTGATGAAGCTCCTCATGGCGAAAGACGGCCTCCGCCCCGCCGCCGATCTCGACGCCAAGCTCGCGCATGAGCTGGCCGACTGCCTCTGGAGCATTCTTGTTCTCGCCCGCCTCTGCGACGTCGACCTGGAGCAGGCCTTCGTGAAAACCATGGATGAGATCGCCGCCAAGCTGCCGCCCTCCTCGCGCACCGGTCAGCAATCCAAAATCCCAACTCCAAAAGCGAAAATCAAAACAGCTCCCGCTGGATAAGAGCCTCGCGCTTCCGGGCATCCAGCGTGCTCAACGCGAGCACCTGCATCACCGTGAGCTTCGCCAGGTTTTCCTCTCGCGCCAGTCCCGCCAGCAGCAGCGCTCCCGCCAGGGAATCATAGAGGGCGGCATGATAACGCCGGCGATCGGCGGGACAATGGATGGCCGCCAGCGCATCGAGCTCGCCCTGCAACCCGCAAGCGGCGATCAGCACTTCCAGCCGGCCGGAGACGAGCTGGGGATAGAACTGCTCATAGAGCCGCGCCGAATCGATCCAAGGTCCCCAATCCACCACTTGCTCACCAGGTCGGGCGAAATCAGGCGAGCGGCGTGGATAGGGCCAGACGGATTTCAGCAGGCCGTTTTCCACTCCGGCATAATGCGCGGCCAGCGGACCGCGCTCACGGAGATCGGTGAAATAGTTCCATTCGTCGGCAAACGGCGCCTGCCCGGCGAGATCGCTCTCATGCAAGCCGTGCACCTCGGAATCCTGCGCCCGCACCCGGCCCGTCGCGCGACAGAGACGCGTCTTCGTTTCCACCACGCGGCCGCCCAGCAACGTCACCACGCCATACTCCAGGATGCCCGAGACGGAGCTGCCCTCGAAATCCACAAAGAAGATCGGCTGTTCAGTCCAGCGCATGAGGCGGGGGAAATTACGGGATGCGGATTGCGGAATGCGGATTGAACGGAGAAGCGCTGGCGCCGAGGCCGCATCGTCGTCCTCTGCCTAGCCGAGTCAACCGGGACCGCCTGGCGCGCTTCCAATTCGGAATTTCACCACGGAGACACAGAGGCGCAGAGAAGATTCTCCTTCAGCGATTCTTAGGCCCGCATTCTCTGTGCCTCGGTGCCTCTGTGGTGAAATTCCGGAATCCGCAACCCGCCATCCCCAGTCCGTAATTGTATGTTTCGCGGCTTTCGTGGTTGAAAGTGTCCGTGGATCTCGCTCCCTACCGCGCCTTCCTGCTCGAACTCGCCCAGCAAAGCGGCGACTTCATCCGGCCCCTGTTCGGCTCAGCCGGCCTCGCCGTCGAGACGAAGTCCGACCAGTCGCCCGTCACGCAGGCCGACCGCGGGGCGGAGGAGCTGATGCGCGCCGCCATCGCGCGGAAATTTCCCACCCACGGCATCGTCGGCGAGGAGTTCGGCCCCGAGCGCGCCGACGCCGAGTTCGTCTGGGTGCTGGACCCGATCGACGGCACCAAGAGCTTCATCACCGGCGTGCCGCTCTGGGGCACGCTCATCGCCCTGCTCCACCGCGGCGAAGCGGTGCTGGGCTGCATTCACCAGCCGGTCCTGCGCCAGCTGATGGTGGGCGACGGCCAGACCACCGTCCTCAACGGCCAGCCCATGCGCAGCCGGCCCGTCGGGCGACTCGAGGACGCGACGTTGCTGACGAGCGATCCGCTCAATCCCGCCAAATACCAGGATGGCGCCGTTTATGCCGCGCTCGCGCAGCGGGCGAAACTCGTTCGCACCTGGGGCGATTGTTACGGCTACCTGCTCGTCGCCGGCGGCTGGGCCGACGTCATGCTCGACCCGATCATGAATCCCTGGGACATCGCCGCCCTCGTCCCCATCATCCGCGGAGCCGGCGGCGTGATCACCGACTGGCAGGGAAAGGATCCGCTTCGCGGCAACTCGATCGTCGCCGCCGGCAGCTCCGCCCTCCATCGCGAGGTGCTCGCCGCGCTCAATGCGAAAGCCGGTCGCTGATCGGCCGCTCCGATCCATTCGGAAGGTTTCACACAGAGGCACTGAGGCCACAGAGGCCGATCAGCCGGTCTTCTCCGTGTGCTCTGTGCCTCTGCGCGAACCGGATCGGAAATCCGGACTCACCTGAGTCGATTCCTGATTTCCTGAGTTCCAGATAACCCGATTCCTCTGCTCAGGGCTGAACGGGAGCGGCTCCCGCCGGAGCCGGCGCAGGCGCCGCCGCCGCACCTTCCGCCGCCCGCTTGGCCGCGATGCTCGCCGCATAATCCTTGGCGGATTGCTGAATCTTGGCGATGCCCTGCTGCCTGAGCGGCAGCATCAGGGCCTGAATCT
>CALFNJ010000047.1 GCA_937902865.1 uncultured Opitutaceae bacterium | reverse complement strand
GGTTCTGCGAACCGAGCAGGGCGACGACCGGGGTGCCGACGGCGGCGGCGACGTGCATCGGGCCGCTGTCGTGGCAGAGCATGACGTTGAACTGTGCGGCGAAGGCGGCGAACTGCGGGATGCTCAACGGCGCCTCGACCAGCACGAGATGGGATTTCGCTGACAGCCGGATCCGTTTGAGCAGTTCCTGTTCACCGGGACCGCCGATCAGAAAGACGCGGGCGTCGAGTTCATCCTGCGCGCGGTCGCAGACGGCGGCAAAATTTTCGGCGGGCCAGATGCGCCAGTCGCTGCGGCTGCCGGGATGGACGAGGATCTTGCGTCCGCCGGGCTGGGCGATCCGCTGGGCAGCGGCGACGTCCGCCGGCCGCGGCACCAGTCGCACCTCGCGCGTGGCGATCGGAACGGCGAGGCCGGAGAGTGCGGCGAGATAGTAGTCCACGATCGAACTGCGCTCGTGCAGTTCGGGCGGATGAAACACATCGCCGGTGTAGCAGAATCCGCGGTGCAGCGGCGCGTGGTGCAGCGCCACGCGGACGGGCGCGCCGGTGACGCGGGTGAGAAACGCGGTGCGATCGTTGTTGTCGAAATCGAGCACGTGCGTGAAGCCCGCGCGGCGCAGGCGCAGGAGAAATCCCGGCCAGGCGGCGGTGCTGCGCGGCAGGCGGAGGATCTCGTTGACGTCGGGATTGAGCGTCAGGACCGGCGCGTAGGCGGGCTCGACGATCGCGGCGAGGTGGGCCTCAGGCCAGTGGAGGCGCAGGTTGCGGAAGACCGGGCCCAGCAAAACGATGTCACCGAGATAGCGTCGGCGGATGACAAGGATGCGGGGAGCGGCGGAAGGCATGCGGCGCGCAAGGCAACACCGGGCGCCGCAACGCAGGCAACATTATCCCGGGCCTTTCACCACAGAGGCACGGAGACACCGAGGCATCGGAAATGCCGGAAACAGAAAACCCGGGAAACCATGCTCGGTGTCTCTGTGCCTCTGTGGTGAATCCGGATGATGGGATGGGGCGGTGACCTCCCGGTCGCCGTTGGACGCTGAACGCGACGGGGACGTCGCGTCCCCACTGCCTCCGTCACCTTTCAATTACACTCCAAACCCCAGTGCCCCTGATCTTCAGCTTCCGCCCTGCTGGCGGTCGTAGAGCGAGCGGTAGAGCGGGTTGCCGGCGTAGAGCTGGGCGTGGGTGCCGCTGGCGACGATGCGACCCTGGTCGAAGACGAGAATGAGCGAGGCGTCGCGGATCGTGCTGAAACGATGGGCGATGATGAGGACGGTCTTGCCGACCATGAGCTTTTTCAGCGCGGCCTGGATCGCGGCCTCGCTGTCACTGTCGAGCGCGCTGGTGGCCTCGTCGAGGATGAGGATGGGCGCGTTGCGGAGAAAGGCGCGGGCGAGGGCGATGCGCTGCTTCTGTCCGCCGGAGAGCAGGGCCCCGCGCTCGCCGACCATCGTCTCGTAGCCCTGCGGCAGGCCCTGGATGAAGTCGTGGGCGAAGGCATCACGGGCCGCCTGCTCGACCTCGGCGCGGGTGGCGTCGGGCCGGCCGAGCTGGAGATTGTTGAAGATCGTGTCGTTGAACAGCACCGGCTCCTGGGAAACGACGGCGATGTTGCGGCGAAGATCGGCGAGGCGGAGTGCGCGGACATCGTGCCCGTCGACCGTGACGCGTCCCTCGACCACCTCGTAGAAGCGCGGCACGAGATTCGCGAACGTCGACTTGCCGGCGCCGCTCGGCCCGACCAGCGCGCAGACGGTGCCGGCGGGGATCCGGGTGGAGACCTCCCGCAGGACCGGCTCGTTCGGCTGATAGGCGAAGGAAACCTGCTCGAAGGCGAGGTCGCCCCGCGGCCGGCCGAGATCCTCGGGTTGGGCGCGTGTCTCGTGGCGCCGGTCTACGCAACGTCCCTGCACGAGCCTCTCGTGCCCGGTGTGCACTACGCACCGATCGCGCACGACCTGAGCGACCTGCTGGACGTGTGTCACTACTACCTCGCGCACGAGGACGAGCGCGCCGAGATCGCGCGAGCGGGACGGGACTATTTCGACACGTACCTGCACGCCGATCATCTCGCCCGCTACTACCTGCGCACCCTCCTGGACGGTGTCGGCAACGACGGCGAGCTCGTGGGGTCAGCGGACGAAGTCGCCTTTGACGAGAATCTGCGCATCAGCGTTGCGGATCTCGACCGCTGTCACCGGCG
>CALFNJ010000046.1 GCA_937902865.1 uncultured Opitutaceae bacterium | reverse complement strand
AAGCGAACGCGCGCTCCGCCGCACCGAGACCTCGCTCGCCGCGGCCGACGGCCGGCACGCCCATCTGACAGACGAGCTCGAGCGAGCCAAACGTCTGCTCGCGGCCAAGGAGAACACCCGTCTCGAACTCAGGCGTGAGCTGGAAAAACTGACCGCCACCCGCGCCCCGATTTTGCCCGCGGCGGTCAAAGTGACACCGGCGCCCACCAGCCCCGAGCTCATGGCCCGGGATCCCCGGCTGCGCGGGCTCTATCTCGACTGGCAGAAGGCGGCCCAGACGCAGGAATATTTTCCCTTGTTCCAGCAATTGGGCCTCACCCCACCGCAGCAGGAAAAATTCATCGCCAACCTCCTCGCCGCCGAAGAACACCGCCTGGACACTGCGGCTCGCCTGGGATCCCGCGAGTTTTCCAGTCCGGGCGTGGCCAATGACCTCCAGCAGCTGGCCAACGACCAGATCGCCGCCGCGCAGCTCGAGTTGCTCGGATCCGAGAATTATCAGCGCTATCAGGACTTCGTTCGCACCCTGCCGCTGCGCAACGTCGTGGTTCTCAGTGTCGCGGGTACGGCGGCGCTGGAAGGAATTCCCCTGACGCCCCAGCAAGGCGAGCAGCTCTTCCACACCGTGCTCAACACCACACGCCCTGACCCGGCCGGTGCGCCTGATTTGGCCACGGTTGACTGGGATGTCGTCGATGCGCAGGCCGCGCTCTTTCTTTCTCCCGCCCAACTCGGCCTGCTCAAGACCATGGCGCCGAACTCCGGTTTCCCCTCCCGAGCCGACCTGCAGCTGAAAGCCGCAATGGCTCGCGCGTTGGATCAGGACCGGGCGGCGGCGGCAGCGACCGGATCGAAGCTCTGATCGAGCGCCTTTCACCAAGCGGCTTTCGCTTTGGTGCCCGGAGAGGGGATCGAACCCACACGCCTTTAGAGGGCGACGGATTTTGAGTCCGTTGCGTCTGCCAATTCCGCCATCCGGGCTGGAATAGACCGGTGAAGCTAAAATCGCCGAGCCGGGTGTAAACCCAATTTTCCGGACGCGCTCCGATCGATCCGATCACCACCACGGCACGGAGACACCGAGAAAATCTCAAAGCCCAATGGCCAAACGCCAAATGCAGCCTGAGCCGCAAAAAGGCGCATCTGCGCACCTAAATCTATTCAGAATCATCGATCCGGTTTTTGCGTTTTCTGTGCTTCTTCGCGGCCACGCTCAGAAGTTCGGTATTCTCTGTGTCTCTGTGACTCTGTGGTGAACGGATTGAAATTATTTCGTGAATTTTGAACGCCCGCACCGAAGCCACGTCCTACTCCGCGTTAGTCAGTCATCCGTTCTTTTTGGCAGTTCATAGTTTGTATTCAATAAAGTCGGCAAGGGCGCTGGTCGAAAGACCAGCGCCCTTACTGTTTTCAGCCTCCGACGTAGGGCGTTCCTCGCGGACGCCCGTTCTGGCCCTCAGCGACCGGCAATCCCGGACGTCCGCGAGGAACGCCCCTACGCTTGCGCCTGATCGCCGAGCCTTCGACACTCGCCGCGCCTCATGTCCGATTTCCGCGCCTATTGTGTCCCGTCGAGCCGCGAGCCGGCCGAAATCACGCTCTCGCCGGAGGAGTCGCATCACCTCGTCGCCGTCAACCGGGCGCGAATCGGCGACACCGTCGTGGCGTTCGACGGACGCGGCCAAGAGTGGACGACCGAGCTCATTGGCGACCGCAAGAACGGCGCCGTCCTGAAGGTCCGCTCCTCCCGGCAGGCCAAGTCCCTGCCCTACGAGATCACGCTCGGCCAGGCGCTGCCGAAAGGCGGGCTCATGGATGCGATCGTGCGCAAGGCCACCGAGATCGGCGCCGCCCGCGTCGTGCCGCTGGAGAGCGAGCGCACCCAGGTGCACCTCGACGGCGGCCGTTCCGACCGGAAGATCGAAAAGTGGCAGGTCGCGGCCCTCGAGGCCGCCAAGCAGTGCGGCAATCCCTGGCTGCCGGAGATCGCGCCGGTGCAGGCCTTCGAGCCGTTCATCGCCTCCGCCCGCGACTACGACCTGAAGCTGATCGCCAGCCTCCAACCCGGCGCGAAATCGCTGAAAGCCGTCCTCGCCGCCTTTCACACCGCCCAGCACCGCGCGCCGAAGAAAGTGCTCTGGCTCATCGGTCCCGAGGGCGATTTCACCCCGGAGGAAATGAGCTTGGCGCAGAACAACGGCTTCGAGCCGATCACGCTCGGCCCGCTCGTCCTCCGCTGCGAAACCGCCGCCGTGTACGCGCTCAGCGTGCTGAGCTACGAACTGCAGAACGGGTGAGGCCGGAGGCCGAGGTGGAACGCGTTGTCCCTAACGCGTTGAGCGCTCCGTCCGCGTTTCAAGTTGGCAACGTCCACAGCGCGTTGGGGACAACGCG
>CALFNJ010000045.1 GCA_937902865.1 uncultured Opitutaceae bacterium | reverse complement strand
GACCGCATCGCCGACGGCCAACTGGACGAGGCGCCGCTGACATTCGCGGAGCTGGCGCAGGTCAAGAGCAGCTTCACCTTCACGCTGCTCAACATGCTGCATGCCCGCGTGGCCTATCCGGAAAGCTCCACGGAGGACGGACGCCCGATGCCGGAAGCCGGCAGCCAGGCCTGAGTCTGCTTCCGCGATAGTCTTTCTCGTCCCCTTTCTCATTCGTCTTTCTCCAGCGCGTCCGGCGGAAAGAGAATGAGAAAGAAGCAAGAGAAGGACGGCTCGATTTCCGCCCAATTTAGCACACCACCTCCGCTTCGCTATTTTCCCACCATGCCGGATCGTACCCTCGCCATCGCGAACCGCCATCCCCGCCTGCGGCTCGATCGCCGGGGCGTGGCGGCCGCGATCGCCGCGCTCGACGCCCATCCCGATGAATTCCGCGGCGGCTGCCCGCCGGGCGAATTGTCGCTGGCGTTTCTCACCGACGCCGCCCTGGCCAAACTGCACGGCGATTTTCTCGCCGATCCGTCGGAGACGGACGTCATCACCTTCGAAGGCGAGCCGCTCGCCGGGCTGGCAGGCGAAGTCTGCGTCTCGGTCGATACCGCCGCCGCCTACGCCAAAAAGCAACGGATCGATTTCTCCGCCGAGCTCACGCTCTACGTGGTCCACGGCTGGCTGCACCTCGCCGGCTACGACGACCTCCAGCCCGCGAAGAAGCGCATCATGCGCCGCGCCGAAGCCCGCGCCCTGGCCCTGCTCCGCCGCGCCGGCGCCATGCCGCGATTCCGGCTGAAGGCGAAACGGCGCTGAAAAATATGGGGACGCAACGTCCCCGTCGCGTTCAGCAGGGCAGGTCTTCGACCCGCCCGCCCGATCAGTCGGTTATATTATCTGGAACTCAGGAAATCAGGAATCCGACCCGATCGATTCCAATGTAGGGGCGTCCCTTGGGACGCCCGTTCGTTCCGCCAACGAGTGCCTCGGCGTCCACAAAGAACGCACCTGCCTGCCAACCAACCCGAAGGAGTAAAAGCAGCAATCAGCGGCCCGACCCCTTTCAGAAAGGGGTCGGGCCGCTAATTGCTGATGACGATATTACGAACCGCGCCGCACGAGGATCCAGGGATTTGAAGATGGGCAGAGTCCAACCGGACGGGCGGGCCGCCCGTCCCTACCTTCGCAGCCATTCGCAGTTTTGCAGGGCCCGGATCATGATCAGCGGATCGTTTCCGTTCCCGATTTCCTGAGTTCCACATCGTATCCCCTCCTAATCCCCTCCCGACCGATTCCGTTTTTCCGTGCCTTCCCGCGAGGCGCTCTGCTAATTCTGTCCTTCATGTCCGACGAAATGCCCGCCGCCTCCCGCACCGTCACGGTGCGCAACGCCTTTTTCTCGGGGCTGCTCCTCGTCGCGCCGCTGGTCGTCACGGTTTGGGCTTTTACGACCATCATCGACCTGGTCGGCGGCAAGTTTCACCCGCTCTTCATCCGTTTCCTGCCGGAAAATCTCCGCGACATCGAAATCCTCTGGAAGGTCATCGCCACGCTGATCGTGGTCATCCTCGTCACGGGTCTCGGTTACCTCTCCCATTACGTCTTCGGAAAGCTCTTCTTCGAAGTCGGCGGCCGCTTCATCCAGGGCATTCCAGGCGTCGGCGCGGTCTACAATACGGCCAAGCAGATCGTCGACACCTTCAGCACGCAGAACCGGAACCTGTTCAACACGGTCGTGCTCATCGAGTACCCGCGCAAGGACGTCTGGACCATCGCCTTTCTCACCAGCAAGCAGCCGAGCGAGGTGCAGGACCGGATCGGCTCGGAGGTCTGGACCGTTTTCGTGCCCACCACGCCGAACCCGACCAGCGGTTTCCTCCTCATGCTGCGCCGCGAGGATATCATCGAACTCGAGATGTCGGTCGGCGACGGCATGAAGATGGTGATTTCCGGCGGCGCCGTCACGCCGCCAAGGCCCGTCAAAAAGGAAGAAGTCCGAAGGATGAATTAAGAAAAATTCCGCCGCTTCGCCGGTGGTCTGAGATCCGAGTCCGCTTTCTTAATTCTAACTTCCTCCTTCTTCCTTCGCTTCCATGCCCGGCCGGACGCTGCAGACCGAGGCCTTCGTCCTGCTGAAGCGGCCGCCGGCGGACTCATTCCAGACTTTCACCGTCTTTTCGGCCGAGCACGGTACCCTGCTGATCCTGCAGCGTGTCGCGAAGAAAAGCTCCGCCTCCTCGGTGCCGCTCGATCTGTTCGACGAAGTGGCGCTCCTCCTGGAAAGCTCCAACCAGGGTCAGACCTGGTTCGTGAAGGAGGCCCGCTTCCAAACCCGCCATCCTGGGATCGGACGCAGCTACGACGCCCTCCGCTTCGCCTCGCTCTTCGCCGCACTCATCGCGCGCAACTCCGTGCACGAGGAAAGCCGCGCCACCGTGGCTCGTCTGCTGCAGACCGCCTTGGCCGCCTTCGAGACCGCGGATCGGGCCGACATCGTCTTCTTCAAGAGCCTCTACCTCTTCGCCCGCGATGAAGGCTATCCCGTGAAACAGCAGTGGATCGCCACCCTCACCGAAGCCGACCGCACCCGCGCAGCCGCGCTGCTCAACCAGCCGCTCGCGGAACAGACCACCGCCGCACGCGAAGTCGCCCGCCTGCAGCGGCGCCTCGAAGACTACCTCCGCGGCCACACCGAAGTCCTGTTGGACTGAATTCCGGACCCCGGAAGGTTTCACACAGAGACACGGAGTACACAGAGATCAGACCGCTACTGCTTTCTCTGTGTACTCCGTGTCTCTGTGCGAAATCTTCCGAGATCAGGCCTGTTCGGGTAGGACGCTCAGACGATCTCCTTGATCACCTTGCCTTCGACGAAGGTGAGGCGCTCGTTGCGGCCGAGGTGCGGGTACGTGAGCTTGTTCTGATCGAGGCCGAGCTGGTTGAGGATGGTGGTGTGGACGTCGCGCAGATGATACGGCCGGTCGATCGCCTGCAGGCCGATCGCATCCGTGGCGCCGACCACCTGGCCACCTTTCACGCCGCCGCCCGCCAGCCACATGCTGAAGCCGAGATTGTGATGATCGCGGCCCTTGCCGGATTCCGCCTCGGGCGAGCGGCCGAACTCACCGCCCCAGAGCACCAGCGTGCTGTCGAGCAGGCCGCGCCGCTTGAGATCCTGCAGCAGGCCCGCCATCGGCTGGTCGGTCTGCGACGCCATGCGGAGATGGTTCTCCTCGATGTCGTCGTGGCCGTCCCAGGTCAGCTTGCCGGAGCCGCCGCCGGAAACGACGCAGACAAACCGCACGCCCTTCTCGACCAGCTTGCGCGCCATGAGGCAGCGGCGGCCATAGTCGTTGGTCGGCTCCACGCCGACGCCGTAGAGATCGAGCGTCTCCTGCGGCTCCTTGGAAAGGTCGAGCACCTCCGGCGCCTCCGTCTGCATGCGGAACGCGAGGTCGTAGGCGTTCATCCGCGCGGAGAACTCTTCGTCGTGCGCGTCGCGCGCCGTCTCGTTCAGGTGATGCAGCAGATCGAGCGCCTCGCGCCGCTCCTTCAGGCTCACGCCGGGCGGAAGATCGAGGTTGAGCACCGGCTTGGCCGTCGGGCGGAACATCGTCGGCTGATAGATCGCCGGCAAAAATCCCTGGCTGTACATCGGCTGACCGCCGGGCAGCGCACCGTCGGGATCAGGCATCACGACGTACGACGGCAGCGAATCGCTCTCGGAGCCGAGGCCGTAGGTGATCCACGAGCCCATGCTCGGCGCGCCGGGGACGACGCGGCCGCTGAAGAGCTCGTATTGCGCCGCAGAGTGGACGACGGAGTTGCCGTAGCACGAGCGGATCACCGCCATCTCATCGGCGCAATTCGCGCCCAGGCGCGGGAACAGGTCGGACACTTCGATGCCCGACTGGCCGTATTTTTTGAAGGTCCGCTTGGTGCCGAGGAGCTTCGCCGTCGACTGGATGAACTGATACTTCGCCTCGCCGAATTCCTTCGGGCGCGGCTGTCCGCTCAGCTCGTTCAACAGCGGTTTCGGGTCGAACGTCTCCACGTGGCTCGGCCCGCCCGCCATGAAAAGGAAGATCACCGACTTCGCCTTCGCCGGCAGCGGCGGCAGTTTGGGCGCGAGCGGATTCGCGACGACCGCCGGCGCCCCGCGCAGGCTCTGGGCGTTCAGCATCGCGGCAAACGCAAGTCCGCCGAAACCGCAGCAGGCGTCGCGCAGGAACTCGCGCCGGGTGCGCGTGAGGCGGGCGTGCTCGTGGGCGTCAGGGTGCATAGAGAAAGGCGTTGAGGTTGAACATCACGAGAGCGAATTCCTTGAGCGGCTGGTCCTGCAGGTACGCGAGCGAGAGCCGGCGCTCCTCCGTGGTCGGCGCGCGCCCGGTCACGAGCCAGTAGGCGCGATCGACGACCTTGCCGTGGTCGGCGCCGGCTTCGCGCGTCAGCCGGGCCGCAAGCGCCGTCGCCTCGTCGTTCGCGAGCTTGCCGTTCATCATCTCCAGCGCCTGCGGCGCGTGCGTGCTCGACTCGCGCCGGCCGCAGCTCGAGAGCAGGTCGGGCTGGTCGAAGGTCTCCATGAACGGCAGGTGCAGGTTGCGCTTCGCCATCAGGTAAATGGAGCGGCGATTGAACTCGGCCTGGTCCTTCGTGACGCTCCACTGCGAGGGCTTGTAGAGGAATTTCGTCAGGTCGGGATCGACCGGAATCATCACGCTCGGTCCGCCGATCTTCGCGTTGAGCTGTCCGGAAATCGCGAGCATGGAGTCGCGGATCTCCTCCGCCGCCAGCCGCCGCCGCGCCACGTGCCAGACCAGACGGTTCTCGGGATCAGCGTTCGCCGCCGCCTCCGCCTGCTCGTTCTGGGAAGACTGCCGGTAGGTGTTGCTCAGCAGGATCGCGCGATGCACCGCCTTCTGGCTCCAGCCGCTCGCGACGAACTGGTAGGCGAGCCAGTCGAGCAGCTCGGGATGGCTCGGACGCTCCCCGTTTTGCCCAAAATCGTTCGTGGTGCGCACGAGGCCGGCGCCGAAATGGTGCTGCCAGATCCGGTTCACGGCGACGCGAGGCGTGAGCGGATGCTTCGGATCGGTCAGCCATTTCGCGAGCTGGGCGCGGGGATTCGGCGTGTCCGCCGGCAATTCCGGCAGGTCGTCGCTGACCAGCACACTCGGCGGACGCGGTGCGACCAGATCGCCTTTCTTCTCCCAGTCGCCGCGCTTGAGGACATGGATCTCCGTGCGCTGCGCGGGATCGTCCTTGATGCCGGGAATGGTCGCGGGATACGGCGGCAGCTGGTCCTCGAGGGCGTCGAGCTCGCCGTCGAGTTTCTTCTTTTCCTCGCCCTCCGCGGCGTCCTTGGCCTTCCGGACCTTTCTCATCTGGTCGGTGATGGCCTTGGTCCGCGTTTCCCCGTCCTTTTTCTCCTCGGCGGAAACGAGCAGTATGTCGTTCTCCTGCGTCTCGGAGAGATAGGCCTGCAGGCGGTAATAATCCTTCTGCAGGATCGGGTCGAACTTGTGGTCGTGGCAGCGCGCGCAGCCCATGGTCAGGCCGAGCATGGAGGCTCGGATGAGGTCGGTGCGCTCGATCAGCACTTCGTTGCGGCTAACCGCGATTTCCAGATTGCCGGCGTTGCGGCGCACCGTGCCCAGTCGATGAAAGACCGCGGCCGCCTCGCATTCCGGGTCGCCCGGCGCGATCTCGTCGCCCGCCAGCTGCTCCGTCAGGAAACGATCGAAGGGTTTGTCGCGGTTAAAGGCATTGATGACGTAGTCGCGGAACCGCCAGGCCTCGGGGAGATGGCGATCGTACTCGAAGCCCTCCGATTCCGCATAGCGAACGACATCGAGCCAGTCGCGCGCCATCTGCTCCCCGTAGTGCGGGTTGGCGAGCAGGCGGTTCACGAGCTTCTCGTAGGCATCAGGAGCGGAATCGGCGAGGAACGCCTGCACTTCCTCCGGGGACGGCGGCAGGCCGGTCACATCGAGATAAACGCGCCGGACCAGCTCCGTCCTGCTCGCGGCAGGCGCCGGCTTGAGGCCGTGCTCCTCGAGCTTCGCGAGCACGAAACGGTCGATCGGGTTGCCCGCGGCCCAGCCTGCGTCCTTCACCGCGGGAAGCTCCGGCTTTTTCACCGGCTGGAACGCCCAGAACGTCAGCCGCGCCTGCGCGGGATCGCGTTTCGGATCAAGCGGGGGCGGCGGCGCATCCACGCGCGAATCGGGTGCGCCGCGTTTCACCCACTGCTCGAAATCGGCGATGATATCCGGCGCCAGCTGGGGCCTGTCCGGCGGCATCTCCAGATTGTTCTCATGCCGGAGCGCCTGCAGGATCAGGCTCTGCCCGTCGCCCGGCGCCAGCGCCGCGCCGGATTCGCCGCCCGCCAGCATGCCCGCCTTCGAATCCAGGTGGAGACCCGCCTTGAGCTTCTTCGCCTGCGAGGAATGGCACTCGTAGCACTCCCGTTGCAGCACCGGCTCGATCCGGTCATGAAAAAATTTCAACCCCTCCTCGTCAGCGGCGGCCGCGGCTCGGACCGGCGCCGGGAAAAACGCCGCGGCGAAAACGGCGACCACGGCCGAGTGAAAAAAGGTCTGCCGGGGCCGGCACGACCCGGGCGAACGCAGGCGGGAAGACACGGAAAGCGGGGGTAAATGCGCGCCTCAGAACGTCGGGGGACGCTCTGACGGGGGTGACGCGCGAGTTCGACGGTGATTTGCGTCTACCCTCGAGCAAGCGCGGGCTTCGGGACTTTATGTGACCGTTAGACCAGCTCGGTTTGATGTTCCAATCTGGAACATCAGAATTCAGCCCGGCGCTGATCGCGAAGTCCCCGGCTCCATCCCTGCCGATGGCCTGGAAAAATTGAAGAAGGCACCGTGGAATTCGGCAGCCGGAAAACGATAAAAACCCATTTCGGGTTCCGATTCCCGGCTTCCTGGCTTCCGAATTAAAACATCAGTTTTCCCGAATTTCCTGAGCTCGGGATCGGAAATTTCCCGCTATTAGGCCGGCCGAAACCGCCCGGAAAATTCCGTATATCCACCGCCCTTCCCCGCCGTCAGGTCCCGGGGTTGAATTCTTCGCTTGCCGGACGCCCGGCGCCGCTTCGTGATGCACGTTTTCCCCGTTCCCAACGACTTTCCCCGGACCTGAGACATACCTCTGTTTGCCGCATGCCCGCCCCCCTGCTCGAACTTCGACGCATCACCAAATCCTACGCCGGCGTCCACGCCTTGCGCGGGGTCGATTTCGATTTGCAGGCCGGCGAGGTGCACGCGCTCCTGGGTGAAAACGGCGCCGGCAAAAGCACGCTGATCCGCGTGGTCACGGGCGCGCACCAGCCCGACCGTGGCAGCATCACGATCGCGGGCCAGAAGGTCTCCAATCTCACGCCCTCCTCGGCCCAGGAACTCGGCGTCGCCTGCATCTATCAGCAGCCTGCGCTGTTCCCCGAGCTCACGGTCGCCGAAAACATCGCCCTCCGCCTCGAGCCCTCTACATCCCTGCGCCTCGTCCGCTGGAAGCACCGGCGTCAGAAGGCGGCCGAGCTGCTCGCCCGCATCGGCGCGGCGATCGATCCCGACGCCGAGGTCCGCGGCCTCTCGATGCCCGAGCAGCAGTTGGTGGAAATCGCCTGCGCGCTCGGCGCCGGCGCCCGGATCGTCATCATGGACGAACCCACCGCCTCGCTCACACAGAAGGAGCAGCACCTGTTGTTCGCCGTCGTGCGCGACCTGCGGGCCAGCGGGGTCGGCGTCATCTACATTTCCCATCGCCTGGAGGAGATCTTCTCGCTCGCGGACCGCGTCACGGTGCTCCGTGACGGTGAAAGCGTCGGCACGACGTCCGTTGGCGAAATCAACGAAGCCGGCCTGATCCGGATGATGGTCGGCCGCGAGGTGACCCAGATCTATCCCCCGGCCGAATCCGAGCCCGGCGAGGTCGTGCTCTCGCTCCGCGGCGTCGGCTGCTCCTCCACTCCGGTGCGCAACGTCACCTTCGAAGTCCGGGCCGGCGAAGTCTTCGGCCTCGCGGGACTCGTCGGCGCCGGCCGCACCGAACTGGCGCGCATCCTGTTCGGCCTGACGCCCGCCGACAGCGGCGAGATCCGGCTCAACGGCCAGCGCGTGGAGCTCCGTTCTCCGCAGGACGCGGTCGCCCACGGCGTCGCGTACGTGCCCGAGGATCGCCGCCGGCACGGCGTGGTGCTCGAGATGCCTATCGCGCAGAACATGTCGATGGCCGTCCATCGCCGCATTTTTCCCGGCACCTGGCTGCGCTTCGGCAAGGAGCGCCGGCATGCCCTCGATTTCATCCGCGATCTCGCGGTCAAGGCCTACGGCCCCGACGCCCCCGGCGGCAGTCTCAGATCGG
>CALFNJ010000044.1 GCA_937902865.1 uncultured Opitutaceae bacterium | reverse complement strand
CTCCGTCGGCACGAGCACGGGCGCGAGCTTCACCCGCGGCGCCGTCCCAAAATGATTTTCCACGTCGGCGCGCACCGCGGCCGGATCGATATCCCCGACCACGACCACGACGAGATTGTTGGGCACGTAGCGGGCCCGATAATAGGCGAGCAATTCTTCGCGCGTCACCGCAGCGAAAACATCGCGATGACCGATGATCGGATAACGGTAAGGATGCTCGCGAAACGCGGTCGCGAAGAGCGATTCCCAGAAGCGGCTGTCCGGATCGTCGCGGGTCATCGCGATTTCGCGCAGAATGACGTCCCGTTCCTTCTCCACCTCGTCGGCCGGAAGACTGGAATTCAGCACCGCATCACCCAGGATATCGAGCGCCACGCCCACATGCTCGCTCGGCAGGTCGATGTAATAGACCGTGCGGTCAAAGGTCGTGTAGGCATTGATGTAGCCGCCATGAGCCTGGACCGTGGCGGAGATTTCGCGACCGGCCCGGCGTGACGTGCCCTTGAACAGCATGTGCTCGAGGAAGTGCGAAAGCCCGGCGCCAAGGCTCGCACCTTCATGCTGGCTGCCCGTCTTCACCCAGACCTGTACCGAGGCCAGCGCCGCGGAAGAATCTGGCTTCAGGATTAGCGTCAGCCCGTTCGGCAGCACGGTGCGCTCAACGGGTTCGCGCCAGAACGTCTCAAGCAGCTTGGAATCAGCGGTTCGGGAAGAAGACTTGGCCATGAGAAATACGAAAAAATTGCCTCCGATGCCGACCTGATCGGGCGCGGCCCTCGGCGGATAAAAACTGCAAACGGAGGGCTTTACGAAGACCCCACCGACTCGGGAGTCGACGGCGAAGACCCCGTGGCCCGAGGTTTGTTGGGGAGAAACGGTTTTACAAATGCCTCATCGAAGGAATAGAGGTCGGCAAAGTCCTCCCGGCGGTCGTTCTCCGTTTTGCTAAATACATCATATTCAATCAGGTTGAAGACGATATCCCCGAAATCCGGACAGCGTTTGACCCCCCAGGCGTTGAGCACCGTTTTCGCCAACGGACCGTACTGGTCCAACGCGTAGATCCTCAGCCCATCGAGCAACTCGGGGCCGGTCACATGAGTGGCCTTGGCCGCCCGGACGGCATCCCGTTTTTTGAGCTCCTTGACCGTGTGATCAAGGCCATGGCGGACAAAGTCGTACGCTTTCCGGTCAAAACGGGGGTCCTCCTTGCGGATAAGGGCGACCACTTCGGAAAATTCAGGATCTTGCATGAAATTACTGGAGGGGAAATAGCACAGCCTGCGCCGGGGCGCAATCTCGCCGCGGGCGGCGGTTGTTTCGAACTTTGTTTCAAACGTGAAACAATAGCCTCGCATGACTGTCGCAAATACTTCTAATTAGGCCGACGCCATGATCGCTTCGACGCAGACGAATCACCCTATGACCGGGGTGCAAACCAACTCAGGCGGGATCGTAAATGCCCCTAGGCAAATCGAAACCGCCACGGCGCGGCTCAAGGCGGCGGGCCTGCGCATCACCCAGCCGCGGATCGCGATCCTGGAAGCGATGATCGCCTTCGGTCAGCCGGCGAGCATTGAACAGATTCATGGCGAGCTCTCCGAGGATTCCTGCGACTTGGTCACCGTTTACCGCTGTCTCGCGGTCTTCGAGGAACTCGGCCTTGTCCGTCGCTCCTTTTTCCACAACGGCACCAGCCTCTACGAGATCAACCTGGCCGGCACCAATCGCTATCATGTGATCTGCAAGGCCAGCAATCGCGTGCAGGAAATCGATGCCGAGACCGCCGCCGAACTTCGCGCCGCGGTGGGCCGTATCGAGGAGATGCTCAAGGCTCGCGGCTACACGGACGTGTCCCACATGGTCGAGTTCTTCGGCGTCTCCCCGCAGGTCCTGCGCAGCGCCGCGGAGCTCACTCCCCCGCCCTTCCCGATGCCGCCGCGCTGAGCGCGTCCGATTTTCCAGAATGCAAAAAGCGCGGATTTCAATCCGCGCTTTTTTGTTGGCCGAAATGTAGGGGCGGGCGGCCCAAGGGTGGAACGCGTTGACCTCAACGCGTTGTTCGGCTCCGCCCGTGATTCGACGCCTTCACGCTTGCATCGCCGCTCAGCGCGTTGAGGTCAACGCGCTCCACCTCGAACCCGGACCCGCGGGCCGCGCGTCCCTACCTTATCGGTCGTTCAGCCCATGGCCGCGGCGTAGTTGGCGGCGACTTGGGGCCAGTTCACGACGTTCCAAAAGGCCTTCACGTAGTCGGCGCGGAGGTTCTGGTACTTGAGATAATAGGCGTGCTCCCAGACATCGAGGCCGAGCACCGGCACCGCACCCTCGCTGATGACCGAGTCCTGGTTGGCGGTGGATTCGATGCCGAGCTTGCCGTCCTTCACGCTGAGCCAGGCCCAGCCGCTGCCGAAACGCTTGGCGGCGGCATCGGCAAACTGGGTCTTGAACGCATCGAGCGAACCAAAGCTGCGATCCAGCGCGGACGCCAAAGCGCCGCTCGGACCCGCGCCACCCTGCGGCCCAAGGATCGACCAGAAGAAAGTGTGATTCGCATGTCCGCCAACATTGTTGCGGAGCGCGGTGCGGACTTTTTCCGGAATCTGCGGCAGGCGTTGCAGGATCTGCGTGGCGCTCAATGCCTGCAGCTCGGGATAGTCCTTCAGCGCCGCGTTGGCGTTGTTGATGTACGCCTGGTGATGCTTCGTGTAATGGATCTCCATCGTGCGCGCGTCGATGTGCGGCTCGAGCGCATCTAAGGCGTAGCCCAGCTTCGGGAGGGTGAAGGGTTGGTTTTTCTCCGCGGCGGGTTCGGCACCGAGCGCACGATCGCCGAGCGCACCGAGTCCAACAAGAGCCGCGCTCGCGCCGATCGTCTTCAGGGCATCGCGACGCGTGAGGATATGATCAGGGTTCATCGGATTCATCCGTCCACCGTGAAGAACAGAAATTCCGCAGGCAAGTCCGTCAATTGACGAGCATTGTCCGAATTTGAAAAGCGGTTTGGAGGTAGGGCGAACCGTCCCGGTGAGCCGCGGCTCGGCGGGGACACTTAGCCCTACCAAATCAAGGACACTGCCCGTCAACGCGACCGCTCCGCCAGCCGGATCCGCGGATCCAGCCACAGCAGCAGCAGATCACTCACCAGCGTGCCCACGACGCCGAGCAGGCTCAACACCATCAGCATCGAGCCGGCGAGATAGACGTCCTCGACCAGCAGCGCGTCGAGCATCGTCGGGCCGATCATTGGCAAGCTCAGTACCATCGCCACGATCGCGCCGCCGGAAATGAGCTGCGGAAACAAGCTGCCCAGTCCTGACACAAATGGATTGAGCGCCAAGCGCACCGGATATTTCAGCAGGAGCTTTAAGGGCCGGACGCCCTTGGCGCGCGCCGTCGTGACGTACGGTTTCTTCAATTCATCGAGCAGATTGGCCCGCATCACGCGGATCATGCCGGCGGTGCCGCCCGCACCGAGCACCAGCACCGGCAGCCAGATGTGTTTCGCGAGATCCGCCGCCTTGGCCCAGCTCCAGCCGGGCATGGCCGCGAATTCGGGGGAAAACAGTCCGTCGATGTTCACGCCGAACCAGCGTTTCGCGAGGTACATCAGCACCAGCGCCAGGAGAAAGGACGGCACCGACATCCCGAGGAAGCCGACCAGGGTGAACGCATAATCCCCGGGCGAGTACTGCCGCACCGCCGAATAGATGCCGATCGGCAGCGCGAGCGCCCAGGTGAAGAGCACCGTGGCAAGCGAGATCAGGATCGTCAGGCCGATCCGGTCGCCGATCACTTCGTTGACCGGCTTCTCGTGCTCCATCGAAAGCCCGAGATTGCCCTGCAGCATGCCGGTGTCGCTCGCGCGGAAACTCGTGAACCATTTCAGCCCGACCCAGCGCGCGTAGCGACTGGTCATCGACTCATCGAGATGGAAGTTCTTGCGCAGATCCGCCGCCAGCTGGTCGTTGCCGCTGGTGCCCTGC
>CALFNJ010000043.1 GCA_937902865.1 uncultured Opitutaceae bacterium | reverse complement strand
CCACCAAGGTCGCCGGCCTGAGCAACATCCGCGAGCTTGCCGCGGGCGGCGATTCCGGCGACCTGCTCGGTTACGACCTGCGGACGCGCATGAATCTGACCTTTGCCGGCAGCGTCGCCTCCCAGCTCAATGGTCTCGCCCCGATTCCCGGCTCGCCGGACCGCTTCCTCCTCCTGAAGAACAACGCGCCCGGCCTGGCCGTGGTCGACTTCAACGCGGCGGGTCCGCGCGAGGCCGAGACCCGCCGGATCGACGTGGGTGGACCGGCCGCGCTCGGCGCCATTCGCTTCAACCGTCTCCGCGCGCTCGATCCCAAGCAGGTGAATCTGGCGATCCGGACGAATTTCGGCAGCGACGAGGTGGAGGGCTGGTCGGACTGGACGCCACTCACGGCGACCGACGGTGGCTGGCAGGGCGACGCATTGCGTGGCCGCTACGTGAAGCTGCGCGTGCAGCTGCCGGCGTCCGCCGACCCTGCCGCGGAACTCGACAAGGCGAACGTGTTTTTCCTGCCGCAAAACCGCCGACCAACGCTCACCGATTTCCGCGTCGTCACCGCCAACTACGCACTGGTCCCGGCCGCCGATGTCCCGCCCTCCACCACGCTCTCGCTGTCCCAGCTGCTCGGCCGCGGCTCAAGCGGCGGCAACGACAACGCCGACGACCGCAAGAAAAGCGCCTTCATGAGCAGCCAGATCGTGCCGCAGCTCGGCATGCAAATCATCCTCTGGACGGTCAACGACCTCGATGGCGACAACCTTGCTTACACGTTTTCGATCCGGCGTGACGGTGAGACGACCTGGACGGATCTCGCAGTCGATGCGCACGACTCCTACGCCCAGTTCGACACCTCGCACCTCGCCGAAGGTCTCTATTTCACGCGTCTGATCGTGACCGAGCAGGCGCCCCGTCCCGCGGGGGACCGGCTGACCACCACCTTCGAAACGGACGATCTCATGGTCGACCGCACGCCGCCCGTCATGGTCGAGGCCACGGCGAAAAAGGACGGCGATACGCTTCGCCTGACGGTGCACGGCCGCGACGCGCTTTCGCTCCTCGACGGCGCGGAGTTCAACTTCAACAACGGCGTGCACGAAACCGTCGAGCAGCCGGTTGATGGCATCCTCGACGGCCGGGAGGAGACCTTCACCCTCGAAATCCCCTTCGCCCGCGTCTCGAACGCGACCTCGGTGGAGGTCCTGCTCTACGACGCCGTGGGCAACAATTCCGCCCGCCGCCTCAGCTGGCAGTGAGAATCATCCGGAATCGGAATTTCACCACAGAGGCACAGAGGCACAGAGAGAGAATCCTCTGAAATGTAGGGGCGTCCCTTGGGACGCCCGGTTCGATTCCGCGCCCCGGACGGGCGTCCCAAGGGACGCCCCTACATCGATCAGATCGGTCTCCGTGCTTCTGTGCCTCTGTGGTGAGATTCCGAATCCGCATCACGCCCGCGGATGGGCTTTGTTGTAGATGTCGCGCAGCCGGGCAACGCTGACGTGGGTGTAGACCTGGGTCGTGGAGAGGCTGGCGTGGCCGAGCAGTTCCTGGACGAGCCGCAGATCGGCGCCCGCATTGAGCAGATGGGTCGCGTAGCTGTGACGCAGCTTGTGTGGCGTAAGCTCGAGCGGCAGATCGGCCAGGGCGAGGTAGCGCTTGAGCAGGAGCTGCACCTCGCGAACTCCAAGTCGCTTGCCGTTGGCTGAGACCAGCACGGGATCGCCGGGACCGTGGCGCGGCGCAAATTCGTCGCGAAACTTTTTCAGCACCGCGGTGGCCACCGCGCCAAGCGGGCACAACCGTTCCTTCCGACCCTTGCCGATCACGCGCGCCACACCGTTCGCGGGATCGATGTCGCCGTAGTTCAGGCCGACCAGCTCGCTCACGCGCAGCCCGCCGCCATAGAGCAGTTCCATGGCGAGCCGGTCGCGCCAG
>CALFNJ010000042.1 GCA_937902865.1 uncultured Opitutaceae bacterium | reverse complement strand
CAATCGTGCCGCGGGGCTCGAGAGTGAAGTGCGGCTTGAGCAGGTCGGCAGTGGCCTGGGAGACCTGGATCACGCCGGGGGCGCCGTGCGATTCGAGTCGGCTGGCGATGTTCACCGTGTCGCCCCAGAGATCGTAGGCGAATTTCTTCGAGCCGATGATGCCGGCGACGACCGGCCCCGTGTGCATGCCGATGCGGATCTGCCAGGTGAGGCCGTTGCGCTGGTTGAAGGTTTCCATGACCTCGAGCATGGCCAGCGCCATGTCCGCGCAGCGGACGGCGTGATCGGACACGGCGAGCGGGACGCCGCCGACGACCATGTAGGAATCCCCGATGGTCTTGATCTTTTCGACGCCCATGCCCTCGACCAGCAGGTCGAAGTCGGAAAAAATCTCGTTGAGGCGTCCGACCGTCTTGGCCGGCGACAAGTCGGCGGCGATGCGGGTGAAGTTCACGATGTCGGCGAACAGCACGGTGGCCTCGGCGACGGCATCGACGATCGGCTCTTCGCCGGCCTTGAGCCGGTCGCCGATCGCCTTGGGGAGAATGTTGAGCAGGAGGCGCTCGGACTTGGCGCGCTCGGCCTGGATTTCCTCGAGGTGCTTGCGATCCTGGTCGCGCAGGCGCTTTTTTTCCAGCGACGCTCCGATGCGGGCGCGGAGGATGACGGGATTGAACGGCTTCGGGACGTAGTCCTCGGCGCCGGCCTCGATGCAGCGCACGGTGGCCGAGACCTCGTCGAGCGCCGTGAGCATGATGACCGGAATGTGCTTCAGCTTGTCGTCGGCCTTGAGGCGCTCGAGCGTCTGGAAGCCGTCCATCACCGGCATGAGAATGTCGAGCAGCACGAGGTCGAAGGACTCGCGCCTGATGACATCGAGGGCGACCTGGCCGTTCTCGGCGCCGACGGCGGTGAAGCCCATGCGGTTGAGGCGGCGGACGAGCATCTCGCGGTTGAGCGGTTCGTCGTCGACGATGAGGAGGTGACCGGTGCCGGGCGTGGCCGAGCTGCCGACGCCGACGGGCGTGCGCGCGTTCCCGACGGGCACGGGTGGCACGGACCCGCCGGTCATCGGCAGCGGCGTACCGAGGTGGTAGCGCTCGGCGAACGACTCCTGCTCGAGCATTTTTCGGAGATTGCGCGCGGCGAGGGAGATCTTCTCGAGGTCGGCGACGGTCTCGGCCAGGCCGAGGGCGCGGGCGGTCTCCTCGCAGAGATCGCGGTAACCGAGCACGCCGTTGAGCGGACCGAGGAGACTGCGGCGGAGCGCGACGAGATCGACCTTGCCGGCCTCGACCTTCCACTGCGCCAACCCTTCATTCAGCAAGGCGAGAATCTGGCTGCCGGACGCATGCAGGTGCTGCAGGTCCTCGGCGAGGGTGGTGGAACCGCCCTCCGCGGCGGTCTCGATCAGCATCTCGGTGTAGCCGATGATCTGATTGAGCGGCGTGCGCAGGTCGTGGCGCAGCCGCTTGAGCGCCTCCTCGTCGATCCCGGGTGGCAACGGCCACAGCGGGCGGGTGTGTTCCGAGGTAGGCGCGGGCGCGGACTCGGGCGTCGGAAGCTTGGACGAGTCTCCGCTCATGCGGCGGGTTTGCCCGATTTGGGCAGCAAGGCCTCGATCTTGGCCAGGAGGCTGGTCAGCTCGACCGGCTTGGTTTCGTATTCGTTGCAGCCCGCGGCGAGAGCCTTCTCGCGATCCTCGGCCATGGCGTGGGCGGTGAGGGCGATGATCGGAATCGGCGCGGTCGCCGGATCGGCCTTGAGCTGGCGGCTGGCTTCCCAGCCGTCGATGCCGGGCAGGCTCATGTCCATGAGGATCAGGTCCGGGCTGCCGCTGCGGGCGAGCGCGAGTCCCGTCGGGCCATCGGCGGCGATCGCGACCTGATAGCCGCGTTTTTCCAGACGGCGGCCGAGCATGTCGCGGTTCATTTCGTTGTCCTCGACGAGCAGTATTTTAGCCATGGGAAAGGGAGAGGTAAAAGGTTGGGAAATGGATCAGGCGGGCGTCCGGGCGACGAACGGCGGATTGCTGCGTCCGGTGCGGCGCATGAATTCCTCGACGGAATCGCGCACCTCGCGGAGCAGCTCGTCGCGCGAGTAGCTGCCCTTTTGGAGCACCCGCTCGGCCTGGTTCTCGAGAAACCCACGCACTTCAGCCGTGAGGTCAAGCGACGTGAGCACGACGACG
>CALFNJ010000041.1 GCA_937902865.1 uncultured Opitutaceae bacterium | reverse complement strand
GCCTCACTGGAGCAAAGCGCCTCTCGATTCGCGGGGTCGAACCGGCCACTCGTCGGATCGCGGCGCGCCACGGCATCTCCCGGATCTGCGTCACTGCCGGAGATCGCGGCGCCGGTCTGCTTTGGGACGGCGAATGGCATTGGGAAAAGGCGCGGCCAGTGGCGGTGCGCGACACCATCGGCGCCGGCGATGCCTTTCTTGCCGGTCTGCTGGCCGCCCTGCTCGTCCGCCATCACTCACCTCGCGAAGCGCTCGCGCACGCCTGCCGCATGGGCGAATTCGTCGCCGCCCGTGACGGCTCGATGCCGCTCTATCGCTTCAATCCTCAAGGCCGCCCGCTGGATCCCTGATTTCCGGGCAGGGTCGAAATCGGCGCGTCACGCCGCGGGAAGCGTCAGCGAGAAGATGCTGCCACGCGGCTTGGCCGGCTGATAGCTGAGCGCGCCGCCCAACACGCGCATGTAGGCGTTGGTGATCGCCAGGCCGAGGCCGAATCCCGGTTTGCCGCCGCGCGAACCGCCGGTGCGGAAGAACCGTTCCGTGATGTTCGGCCGGTGCTCCGGTGCGATGCCCGGGCCTTCGTCGACAATGGTCACCCGGCAATCGCTCTTCGAGCGGACGACCAGGACGCTGATCGTCGCGCCCGCCGGGCTGTGCTTGATCGCATTATCGAGCAGATTCTGGAGCGCCTGCCGCAGAATGACCGGATCCGTCACCACCGCGCATTCATGCGCGTTCACGGTGAAGCGCAGCTCCTTTTCCTCGGCGAGCACGTTGATATCCGCGATGCAGCCGGCGACGAATTCATCGAGGCGGATGCGGCTCTGCTGCACCGTCTCGGCGCCACCTTCGGCCCGCGCCAACTCCAGCAGCCGATGAATCAGGGCCTGCAGCCGCTGCGCCTCCTCGAGCATGCTGCCGATGATCTCGCGGTATTCCTCCACCGTGCGGCTGCGCTTGAGCCCCACTTCGCCGACGCTGCGCAGGGTCGTCAGCGGTGTGCGCAGCTCGTGCGAGGCGTCCGCCACGAAACGGTCGAGCGTGTCGAAAGAGTTCTCCAGCCGGTCCAGCGTCACGTTGAACACGCGCGCAAGCCGGCCCACTTCGTCATGCGGATTCGCCACCGGCAGGCGGCGGCTGAGGTCGTCGACGGTGATGCGATTGGCCTCGTCGACCATGAAATCCAGCGGTTTGAGCCACCGCCGAGTCAGGCTGTAGACCCCGAAGTAAAGCAGCGCGACCACGACCGGCAGCGCGATGAAGATGATCCAGCGAAGGGAGGTGAGCGCGTCGGCCGCCGGCTGGTAGATCGAAAGAACGCGGATCATCCATCCATCCGGCAGTCCGCGCGCGGTGTAGGGAACGGAGAGCACCCGCAGCCGCAGGTCGCGCGTGATGTTGAACAGCGAAACGGTCTCCCGGCCCTTGTAAGGGGCGCCCGGCACGCGCTCCATCCGGCTGTCGTCGAAGGGCCAGAGCCGGCGCACGAGTTCGCCTTTTTCATTCCAGAGTTCGAACCAGGGATCCTTCGCGTCCCACGACGTGCCGGGCGGAATCGGCCGCTGATCCCAGCTGAGCGCACCGTCCGGCGCCACCACCAGCCGGGAGCGCACCTCGTCGAGATCCTCGCGCATTTCCTGCTCGAGCGGCTGGGCCAGCGTGCTCGCGACGTAGAAATACAGGGTGCTGCTGAAGCCCGCCAGCAGCAGCGTGCCGCCGAGGGCATAGCACGCCGCGAGCCGGAAACGCAGCGTGCGCTGGTGCCACCAGCGCCTCATGGGCTCTCGTTCCCCATCCGGTAGCCGATGCCCCGAAGCGTGTGGATGAGTTTGTCCGCACGGTCGCCGTCGATTTTCTTCCGGAGGCGCATGATCTGCACGTCGATCACGTTATCGAGCGACGAAAACCGCCGGGGCTGCTTCCAGACGTCCCGCTCCAGCATTTCCCGTGTCACGACCTGCCCCTGGTAGCGCAAAAGATATTCGAGGATGTCGACTTCCCGCGGCGTCAGGGCGATCTGCTGGCCGGCCCGGACCGCCGTGCGGGCCTTGGTGTCGAGCTGCAGGTTGCCGCAGCTCAGGAACGCTCCGCTGCTCAACATCGGCCGGCGCAGCAGCGCCCGGCTGCGCGCCAGCAGTTCGGCGAAGGCGAAGGGCTTGGCGAGATAGTCGTCCGCGCCGGCCTCCAGCCCCTGGACCCGGTCGTCGACCGAATCGCGTGCCGTCAGCATCAGCACCGGCGTCTGCCGGCCGCGCTCGCGGAGGTGCCGCAGCACGTGCAGGCCGTCGCGATCCGGGAGCATCCAATCGAGCACCACCAGATCGCAGCTTTCCTTCGCCAAAAACCCCAGGGCTTCGTCGCCGCTCGCGGAGGTCGCCACCGTCCATCCCTCCATCTGCAATCCTTCGGCCAGCGAGGCCCGGGTCTTCGCCTCGTCCTCGACAATCAGGATGCGCGGGTGGATGGGTGGGCTCGAATGGGCCATGCGGAAAAAACGTTGCCGGGCCGCGGGCTCATCCCCGCCCGGCGATGAGCGGCCACCGTAGGCCCGATGCCCGTGAAAGCCAGTCCCGATACCTGACGGACTCCGTCAGGCACCTGACATTTATGTCAGACAGGCTTTTCCTAGGCCGAGCCAGCCGATTTTTCGCCCGAGACACCGGTGATGATGCGCGCGCCGCGCTTGTAGGTGAAATACGAATAGATCCACTGCACGAGCACCGAGATCTTGTTGCGGAAGCCCAGCAGAAAAACGAGGTGCAGCCCGAGCCACGCCAGCCACGCGGGATAGCCGCTGAAGTGCAGATTTCCAATCTGGGCCACCGCGGCCGAGCGGCCGAGCGTCGCCATGTTGCCTTTGTCGTGATACGCGAACGCCGGCCTGTCCGGCGCCGTCCGCTCGCGGACCCGCAACTCCGCCGCGATGAGGCGCGCCGCATGCGCGCCCATCTGCATCGCGCCCTGCGCGACCCCGGGTACAGTCACTCCGTTCGCATCGACCAGCGCCGCGAGGTCACCGGTCGCAAACACTTCGGGATGCCCGGGGAGGCTGAGATCAGGCAGCACCTTCAACCGGCCTGCACGATCGGTTTCGAGGCCTAGCGTCCGGGTGAGCGGCACCGCACCCACGCCCGCCGCCCAGATGATGTTGCCGGCGCGGATGATTTCCCCCGTCGGCATCTCCACTTCATTGGCGCGAATCTCCTTCACGTGCTGGCCGAGCCGCACTTCCACCCCCAGGTGCTCGAGCTGCCGCTGGGCGCTCGCCGAAAGATCCTCCGGAAAGGCCGCCAGCACACGCGGACCACCCTCGATCAGAATGACCCGCGCCTTGCGTGGATCGATGTGATCGAAGTCGCGCCGCAGCACCGTGCGCGCGAGCTCGGAAAAGGTGCCGGCCAGTTCGACTCCGGTCGGACCGCCTCCCACCACCACCGTGGTCATCAGTTCCTTGCGTCGGGCCTCGTCGGCCTGCGCCTCCGCCTGCTCGTAGGCCATGAGAACCTTCCGCCGGATGCGCAGCGCGTCGTCGAGCGTCTTCAGGCCGGGAGCGAACTGCTCCCATTCCGGATGCCCGAAGTAGCTCGTCAGTCCGCCCAGCGCGAGCACGAGGTAATCGTAAATCAGTTCCCCGCGCGTGTGCTGCACCCGTTTGCCCGCGAGATCGATGGCGGTGACGTCACCCATCAGCACCGTGAGGTTGGGCACCCGCCGCAGAATCGCCCGCGTCGGCTGCGCAATGTCCACCGCCGCCAATCCGGCCGCCGCGACCTGGTAAAGGAGCGGCTGGAAAAGATGATGATTCTGCCGGTCGACCACCGTGAGGCGCGCGAGCCCGGCGGGAAATTTCTGCGCGAAGGCCAGACCGGCAAAACCGGCGCCCAGGACCACGATGTGCGGAAGAGGATCAGCGGTGGTTTTCATGAGATGCTGGACGACGAAGAATGACCGGTTTCGCCTCCCGAGGCAACTGGCCTTGAACGCAAAGCAGCGCCCGCCACAGACCCGCGAAATGAGCTTCGGAGCCCCGGAGCCGAGCGATTGGCGACGCACTCCGACGGGAACAACGTTCAACATCCCACCTTCAACGTTGAACCTTCAACGCCCGGAGTTGGAGGTCGGACCAGACATCAAGCGCGGGATGAGCCGTTGCAGATTCGAGGTTAGGCATGGCACGTTGGACGTTGCGCGCCTCGCGCTCCTGCTCTCCGCTTCTTCGCTTCTCCCCTTGTGATCTCACCTGCCAACGTCCAGCTCATCGGACAGGAAGTCGCCATCGTTTGGAACGACGGCCGCGAAAGCTTCCTGCCCTTTTCCCGGCTGCGCGCCGCCTCGCCGAGTGCGGAGACGCAGGGCGAACGGGACATTTTCGGTCAACAGCACGGCGGCCATGGTCCGCGCAACTTCGAGGGCGTCAGCGTGACCGGCTGGGAGCAGGTCGGAAACTACGCCCTCCGTTTCGATTTCAGCGACGGCCACCGCACCGGGCTCTACACCTACGACTACCTGCAAAAGCTCGGCAGCCAGACCTAGAAATTTCACCGCGAGGAAAACGAGTCATACGAGATTTCGAACACCAGAAATGAGTGCCCACGGAACACACGGAATACACGGGAAGCGGATCGAATCTTAAGCACCTGAATTTTTTCTGCGTATTCCGTGTGTTCCGTGGGCACTCCTCATCTCATCAGCCTCCGGCCATTTCGCCGCATTCGTATTTTTCGTGATGATGATTTAGCTTTCTTCCTTCCTCCTTCTTACTTCTTCCTTTCCTCGCCATGTCCTCCTTCGTTTTTCCCGTTCGCACCACCACCGCCGAGATCGAACTCGGCACCACGCTGCAGCCGAAATTCGGCGCCGATGGTCTGATCCCCTGCATCACCCAGGACGCCGCCACCGGCGAGGTGCTGATGTTCGCCTTCATGAATGCGGAGGCGCTGGCGCACACGCTGCGGACGAAAAAGGCCACCTACTGGAGTCGCTCCCGCAACAAGCTCTGGGTGAAAGGCGAAGAGTCCGGCAACGTGCAGGTCGTGAAGGAGGTCTTCACCGACTGCGATCAGGACGTGGTCTTGATCAAGGTCGACCAGACCGGCTCCGGCGGCGCCGCTTGCCATAATGGCTACAAATCCTGCTTTTACCGCAAGGTCGCCGAGCCCGCCGATGCCGCCACGCCCAAGCTCGCCTTCGCCGCGCAGCGCCTCTTCGACCCGGCCACGGTGTACAAGAAGAAGGCCTGAAGGCTGGTCGGTCAGAGCGCTTTCACGCAGACTGCGCAGTCCTCATGAAAGCAAGCCCTGCATCTTCGCGCCGCGCCGACCATGGGCTGCGCGCGGGGTTGCTGGTGATCTTTTTGGCGGTGGCGGCGCTGTACGCGTACATCGGCCTGCCACCGTTCTATCCGGTTCATTTCGACCGCGCCAATCAGGGGCAGGAAAGCCTCGAGTACTATCACCAGCTGACAGAGGGCTTCGTGGCCGGCCGCGCAGGCTTCCGCCGCGAGCCCGAGCCGGCCCTGCTGGCGCTGAAGGATCCTTATGATCCGGCCCAGCGAACTGCGGCGGGCGTGGTGGACTGGCATGATGCCAGCTATTTCAAAGGACGCTATTATCTCTACTTCGGCGCAGGTCCTGCCGTGGCGCTCTTCGTCCCGTTCCGCCTCCTGACCGGATATCAGTTTTCGCAGGATCTCGCCACCGTGCTCTTCTGCGCGGGCGGCTTCGCGTGGAGTCTCGCGCTGCTCGTCGGGCTGCGCCGCCGCTTTTTCCCGTCATGCGGCAGCGGCTGGACCTTGGCCGCCGGTGTCATGCTGGGCCTCGGCAACCTCTGCCTGCCGATGCTGGCGCGAAACCGCATTTGGGAGATTCCGATCTCCGCCGCCTATTTCTTTTCCATGGCGGGATTCTGGTTCGCGCTCCGAGGCTCGGAACGCGTCCGGTCGCGCCTCGCGTGGTACGCCGCCGCGAGTTTCGCCTTCGGCCTCGCGACCGCCTCCCGTCCGCACTTTATCCTGGCGGCGTTGGCGCTCGCGGGGCTTTGGGCCGGAAGGCAATTCCGGGAATGGCGCCGTTCCGCCAATCGGCGCGCACCCTGGTGGCCGGAAGCCATCGCGGTGCTGCTGCCGGTCGGCGCGATCGGCGTCGGCCTGCTGCTCTACAACTATGCCCGCTTCGAAAGTCCCTTCGAATTCGGGCAGAAATACCAGTTCGCCGGCATCCGGCAGGTCGAGGCGAAGCTGATGGGGCTCCTTTTCTTTCCCGCCAACGCATACTTCCATTTTTTGGCGCCGGCCCAGTTCGACCGCTACTTTCCCTTCATTCAGATGGTGCGGGAGTATCCCGGCAAACGCGCCGACGGCTACGCCGGAGCCGAGGATCATTACGGCGTCTTTGCCAGCCTGCCGGTCACGTGGCTCGGGCTTTTGGGACTGCTCCTGTTCTGGCGCGGTCGGCGACCGGCCGGACTCGGGCGCTGGCTCGCCGTGTTCGGAGTTTCCTTCCTGACGCTGGCGCTGGGCGTCTGCTGCTTCGTGTCGTCAGCCAATCGCTACGAGGTGGATTTCGTTCCCTCCCTGCTCCTTTTATCCACGCTCGGACTGTTCCTGCTCGCCGAGCGCGCGCCGGGAACCACGCGTCCGCTCGGTCGGGGATTAGCTGCCGCGGCGGTCGCCCTGGCGGTTGGCTATTCCGCCGTTTTCAACGTGCTCGTGGCCCTCCGCCACAACGATCTGTTCAAGACTTACCGTCCGGAGGTGTTTGCCGCGCTCGCGCAAACGCTGAACCGCCCCGCGCTGTGGTGGGAGCGTTCCCACCCGCCGGCGTACGGGCCGGTTGAGATGACAGTGCGCTTTCCTCGCGATCTCCTCGGCGATGCCGAACCGCTGGCGGTGACGGGCGTCTCGTACCAATCCGACTTCATCTACGCGATTTTCTATCCGCATCAACGGCAGGTCCGGCTCGCCTTCACTCACAGCGGACAAAGCCAACTGGTCGGCCCGGCGCTTCCGATCGACTACGGCGTTCCCCATCAGATCTCCATTGCCGCCGGGTCCCTTTATCCCGCCTCCTGGCATCCTTATTTCGCCGGCAAAGCCGCCGCCGAGGTGACCGCCGCCAAACACACCCTGAAAGTCATGCTCGACGGGATTCCATGTCTGGACACCACCTCGGAATTCTACGACGCCTCCCCGGGATTCGTGACGTTTGGGAAGAATCGCGTTTCGGATTTCGTGCCGCCGAAATTCACCGGTCAAATCCTCGAGGTGCGGCGGGGCGCGTTGCCTCCGACAATGGAGCCATTTGTCGGCGAGGGATTTCTCCAGCTCGCGTTTCGTCGTCCCTCCGGCGCGGCCGGCAGGCGGGAGCCTCTTGTCGCCCCCGGCGAGCCGGGACGGCGCGACGTGCTCTTCATCGATTATCCGGATGCCCAGAGCGCGCGTTTC
>CALFNJ010000040.1 GCA_937902865.1 uncultured Opitutaceae bacterium | reverse complement strand
GTTCACGGTGAACAGCGCGTTCTTGCCGCGCGTCAGCGTGCTGTTCGCGCCGGTCAGGCCCAGCGCCTCCAGCAGTCCGCCGGGTGAATCCGTGACGCTCATGCCGGTGTCGCCGGTCTTGCTGTTCACCAGGCTGACGCGATCGCTCGCCGCATCGTAGGTCGCCGTGACGCCAGCGCCCGAGCGGCTGATCCGGGTGAGGACCGCGCTGAGCGAGTCGCTGTTCACATTGTAGCTGATGGTGACGCCGTTGATGGTGAAGGAGCCATTGCCCGAGCCGTCGACCGCGGTCACCGCCGTTTTCAGGCCGGCGCTGGCGAGCGGGCTCGCGGTCTGCGTCGTGCCGAGGGAGGCGGAACTCGTGCTCGTGGACGTGCCGTTGTTGCCGAGCTTCATCACCTGAAGGAAATTGCTCGTGTCATTCGCCGCGCCGAGGACCACTTCGCCGGTCGCGCCAGTGGTCAGCATGACTGTATCGGCGTTGGGATCGTAGGAGCCCGTCACCTCGTTGTTCGTGGCCGTGGCGATCCGGTCGAAGACGTCCTGGAGGGAATCGGTCAGCGCGACGGTCACCTGCTTGCCATTCACAGTGAAGGTGCCGGCCGTGACGGCGCTGGCGGTCGTGAGCGCGGCGAGGGTCAGGCCTTGGACATTATTGGTCGGAGCCAGGCCCTGCCCAATGTCGGCCGCCCCGCGTAGCTGGGTGGCGGTGGCGAGCTGCTGGACGGCGAACTTGTAGCTGCCGACGGTGGCGCCGTTGGCGGAATTGGAATTCCAGGTGGTGCCGGCGGTGTCGGAGCTGACATTCCGCATTGAGAAGAGGTCGTTGGCGCGGATCGCCTGGAGCGAGTCCTGCAGCTGGACGAACGACGTCTTCAGGTTGGCGAGCGCGGTGATCTTGTCGGCATTGGCCGTCTTCTCGGCGGTGAGCGCGGTGATCGGGGCGCTGTCGGCCTGGATCAACTGGTCGACGACGGATTTCCAATCGAACGCCGAGTTGGAAAGAAGTCCTGAGATCTGGATGCCGGCCATGGAAGGAAGAGCGAGGGAGAGAAAGGGCCCAATGGCCCAATCCCTCTCTTCGGCACGTTCCTCCCGGAATTTAGGCCCAATTTTAAAACGGCCGACCTATCCCGATCCTGGAGAATTAATTCAGAAGCCAGGAAGCCACGAAAAAGTCCCTGCTTTCATGGCTTCCTGGCTTCTGAATTCGTCAAAGATTGTTCTCGGTCGTCCGATCTCTGCGCCTCCGCGCCTCTGCGCGAGACGGCTCGATGCTCCGTATCCGAAAATGCGAAGGCCCCGGACGGGCCGGGGCCTTGCTGGGAGCGACCTCGGTTGAGGAAGCCGTTCCATGTGACTGTCTGACCGATCGCAGGACCGGTGCCTCGCTGGGCCTTCGCAGGGGTGAAGTGGGGATCGGTCCGCCTGACCCGGCCATCGCTTCCGCGATGACCGGGTTTGGGCGAATCAATCAGAACTATCCCTGGGCGGGTTACTGCAGCAGGCGGAGCGCAACCTGGGCGCTCTGGTTGGCCTGGGACAGCATCGCGGTGCCGGACTGCACCAGGATGTTCCAACGGGCGAGCTGGGTCGACTCCTTGGCCACGTCCACATCCGAGATGCGGCTCGAGGCGGCCTCGAGGTTGGCCTTGTTGACCGTGAGCAGCTCGGTCGCGAAACCGAGGCGGCTCTGCTCGGCGCCGTTCTGGGCGCGGAACGTGGCCACGTGCTGGATCGCGTCCGTCACGTCGCTCAGGCCGATGTCGCCGAGGGTCGACGCGGAGGTCGCCGTCAGGACGCCGACGCCGGAGGACGTGTCGGTGAGATCGCGGCCGGAAACCGTGACCGCCGAGGTCGTGTTGCCATCCTCGGTGACCGAGACCGTGAGGTCGTTCGAACCGAAGAGGCTCACGCCGTTGAACTCCTCGGTGCCGATCGAGGTGAGCTGCGACTGGAGTTCCGTGAACT
The DNA here is from genome assembly GCA_937902865.1 of uncultured Opitutaceae bacterium. Lineage (GTDB taxonomy): Bacteria > Verrucomicrobiota > Verrucomicrobiia > Opitutales > Opitutaceae > CAIUWA01. The sequence goes on along the minus strand of CALFNJ010000040.1, from coordinate 4,225 downwards.
CGGAGTCGTAGTTCGCCTTGTCGGTGTCGTTCTTGGTGGCGTCACCGTACAGGGTCTTCAGCTCGCTCATGCGGTCGAGGATCTTGCCCGCGACCTGGAACGCGCCGTCCTGCGTCTGGAGGAACGACATCGCATTGCCGATGTTGTCCGCAACCGCGCCCTGACGGGTGGCGGCGGCCGACAACTTCATGGACACCGCCAGGCCGCCCGCGTCATCGGAGGGGCTGACGATCTTGGAGCCGCTGGAGAGACGATTGAGGCTCTTTTGCAGCATGCTGTTCGAAGCGGCCAGGTTGTTTGCGGCAACGGTGGCTGCGTAGTTGGTGTTAATCACGACTGACATGGTTCATTCCTTGATCTTGATGCGACTATCCGTCGTCGCCACGGGCCCGGGGAAAAGACAGCGCCGGACCGCGCCGTTTGCGGCGAAGGCCGCAAAGGGGATTTGCCCCGCGGGAGCGGGGCAAAAAAGGGGGATGAGACTGACAATGACCTGTGCAAGGAACCCTGACCCCGCCCAGAAACAGACAACCGGGAGCGTTCTGGAGGACGGCGGGGCCGGGGGACTAGCCCGGCCCCGCCGCGGGGGGCAGTGCTGCGTTTAGGATTACTGCAACAGCTTGAGCGCGACCTGGGCGCTCTGGTTCGCCTGCGAGAGCATGGCGGTGCCGGATTGCACCAGGATGTTCCAGCGGGCGAGCTGGGTGGATTCCTGGGCGACGTCGACGTCCGAGATGCGGCTCGCGGCGGCCTCGAGGTTGGCCTTGTTGACCGTGAGGAGATCGGTGGCGAAGCCGAGGCGGCTCTGCTCGGCGCCGTTCTGGGCGCGGAACGTGGCCACGTTCTGGATCGCATCCGTCACGTCGCTCAGGTCGATGTCGGCCAGCGCGGTGATCGTGGTCGCGGTCAACGTGCCGATGCCCGAGGCGGTGTCGGAAAGGTCGCGGCCCGCGATCGTCACGGCCGAGGTCGTGTTGCCATCCTCGGTCACCGAGGCGGTGAGGTCGGTCGAGCCGAAGAGGCTGACGCCGTTGAATTCCTCGGTGCTGAGCGACTGCAGCTGCGCCTGGAGCTCGGTGAACTCGGAGTCGTAGTTGGCGATGTCGCTCGTGTTCTTGGTCGGGTCGTTCGCGAGCGTCTTGAGCTCGCCGATGCGGTCGAGGACCTTGCCGGTGACCTGGAGCACGCCGTCCTGCGTCTGCAGGAACGAAACGGAATTGCCGATGTTCTCGGCGACCGCGCCTTCGCGGCGAGCGGCGGCGGACAGCTTCATCGAGACGGCCAGGCCGCCCGCGTCATCCGCGGGGCTGACGATCTTCGAGCCGCTGGAAAGCCGGTTCAGGCTCTTCTGCAGCGCGGCGTTGGAGGTAGCGAGGTTGTTCGCGGCGACGGTCGCAGCGAAATTGGAGTTAATGACGACGGACATGTTGATCTTCCTTGATGCTAAGCGCGGCGTCCGTGCCGCAGTCGTATCCGGGAGGTCGGCTCCGGATCGCGCCGGCTGAAACATTTGTCCCAGCGGAGACAAGTATCGTCGCGGGTCGGGAAAGCTTTATCGGAATTTTGAAAAAACCTTTGTCGCTTACTGCGGCGGGCCGGGATGGATTGCGGAGGTTTTTCGAACCGTCTCGCGCAGAGGCGCGGAGGCGCAGAGATCGGAGGCGAGCAGCAGGGACTCTCGTCTTCACCTCTTCCGTCCTCGGTATTCCTCCTGTGAAAAACGGATCGAAGGTGGGGCGCGTTATCCCTAACGCGCCGAAATCGTCATCCGCGTTTCAAGCCGAGCGGAGCCGAACCGGCGCGTTAGGGACAACGCGCCCTACCATTCCGAACGGCTCGCAGAAGAGTGGCTCGACGTAGGGGCGTTCCTCGCGGACGCCCGGGCTCCCGATTGGCGGAGCGAATGGGCGTCCGCCAGGAACGCCCCTACATCGGTCTCAGCGAGCATCGGAAAAGGATCAGACGGTCTGACACAGCTCATCCGCTGCACCGACCGCGGCCTCGAGCTCGGTCTCGGCTTCGAGCCTGGCTTCGACGGCACGTTTGATCGTCCAGCCGGCGCCGAGCGGATTGACCGAGAGCAGGCGCTGCGCCTTGGCCACGCGTTCCGCGTCGATGACGCCGCCCGCGCGTTTCACCTGGTCGAGAAAGCCGCGGATGTCGGTTTCGCTCTCCGCCCATGCGCATTCCTTCCGCACGAAATCGAGATCCACCTCGTAATGCAGGTGCGCGAGCGGGCCGCGCGAGTTGTGCAGGTAGCAGACCGGTTTGCCGGTGACGCCGTATTCGATGAGGAACGAGGCCCCGTCGGAAATCAGCGCGTCCGCCCGCGCGAACACGTCGAGGTACGTCGGGCTGCGATCGATGCGGATGTTGCCCGCCGCCGCGCAGCGGGCGAGGAAGTCGTCGATCTGTTCCCGCGTGAGAAGCTTGCGCGCCTCCAGCGTGGTGAAGAACAGCGGGTGCGGCCGAATGACCAGCGCGAGGTCGGGCCGGCGTGCGAATTCTTCCGGCAGGAATTTCCACCAGGTCAGAAAGGTCGAATAGCCCGAACCATCCGGACGAATGTCGAAGTGCGGATTCCACAGCACCACCGGTCGATCGCCCGCGAAAGCCGCGAGCTCGGCGTCGACCGGGCGGTCGGCGAGATGGCAGAGCAGGTCAAATTTCGGATGACCCGTCGCGATCACGTGCGCATTGCCCACGCGGCCATGACGCGCGAACAGCGCGCGATGCTCTTCGGAACGCGCGAAGATCGCCCAGCCCAGATTCTGCAGCGGCAGATTGAACTGATTCGTCGCATCTTCGATCGTCCCGCCGATCTCGATCGCATACGGCGCGTAGGCGAGCCGCGGCACCGAGCGCAGCAGCTCGGGCACAGTCCAGCCCGCGGGGCGGGTGACATCGTACGGATTCTGGAGGAACAGCACGTCGGCGCAGCCCGGCTCGAGGCGAAAGTCCTCCCAACGCATGTGCGGGATGCCCTCCTTTTCGAGGAAGGAAAAGATCGCCGTGCGGTCCTCCGGCTTGGGCAGATACGGATGATTGTAGGGCAGCGCCACCAGGATCGTTTCCCATTTCGGATCGGCGCGGAACGCCTCGAACACCGAGGCCATGCTGCTCCAGGTCGAGGCGTGCTGCGCCACGAAGACCACGCTACGTCGGCCATCGGAACTCACCGGCGCAATGTCATCGGTCCAGCCCAGCGCGCGCCGATGCCAGCCGAGTCCCTCGAGCACACGTCCGTCTCGCTTGAGAAAATCTCCGAGCTCCTGCGCCGCGATCGGCGAGGCCGCATGATGCTGCACGGCATCGCGCAACACCGCCTCTGCCAACTCAGGCTGGGGCTGCGCCTGGCGCAGCCGCGCCAAGGCCAGCAGCGCCGCGAGCTCGTGCGGCCGGGCGCGCAGCACTCGTTCCAGACATTCCGCAGCTGGCTCCAGCTTTCCCTGGACTCGCAGTGCGTCGCCCAGCAGCACGCCGATCGCGGGATCCTGCGGCCGCAGCAGCAGCGCCTGGCGAAAGACTTTCTCCGCCACCACCCCGCCCTCGCGGGCCAGCGCGATCTCGCCGAGCAGCACCAGCGCCTCGACGCAGCGATTGTCCCGGGCCAGCGCCGCGCGAGCGAGGTCGAGCGCCGCCTTGAGATTCCCCTTTGCGAACAGCACGCGCGCCTGGGCCACGCCATCGGGCGCCGCCGCCGCGGCCGGCGCCTTTTCATTCCGCGCCCAGACGGCGACGATCCGGCTTTGCAGCGAGAAATCCTGGGCGCCGAGCTTTCCGCTCAACCCCTCGAAATCCTCCGGCGAGGCATCGTGGCACCAAAGCCGGACCGCCCGGACGCCGCCGACCGCTTCCACCTCCGTCTTTCCGAACACCAACAGGTCCGGCCGTTTGGCGTCATCCGCGTTTTTTTGCGGCCAACCTTCCGTGAGCCGCACGCGAGGCAGCGTGGAAAGCATTTCGCTTAGCTCCCCGGGAGCTGACGGCGGCAGCGCGACCGTGACGGTTTCCTGCCGGCGATGCAGCTCCTGCACGCCCTCGTACACCATCGCGCTCTGCAGCAAGCGATCGGTGTCGCCCGCGAAAAAGACCGAAGTCGGTTCCACTTCCGGAAGCTCGAATCCCGCCGGTGAGACACCATCAAAGGCGAGCGCGGCAAATCCGGCGCGGCGTTTCGCTTCGTGCAAATGCTCGTCGAACCACTTCGCGCCGGCCGCGCCCA
>CALFNJ010000039.1 GCA_937902865.1 uncultured Opitutaceae bacterium | reverse complement strand
CGGCGAGACGCCTGACACCGCTCACGTCACCGGCACGAACCGCCTCGACATGTCCGCCGCGCACGATCCGCGCACGGGCAATTTCATTCTCACCTCGGCCGAGGACAACCTGGTCAAGGGCACGAGCGGCCAGGCGGTGCAGATCATGAACCTGTGGTTCGGCTTCCCCGAAACCGCCGGCTTGCCGATCGCGAACGGCTGATCGCTTCGGACGACAGGTAGGCGAGGGCGAGGGCTGGCCGATCCCAAGCCGGTTCGCGCAGAGGCGCAGAAGCACAGAGAACGGGAATTTTTCGGTCTCTGCGATTCTGCGCCTCTGTGCGACATCTTCTCAGGCTTCCGTTCGAGATCGCGCTTGACCTAACTACATCCGTAACGGATGTAGTTGCGCGTTCACCATGCCTGCTGCCGCTGCCGCTCCTCACGATCCCGAAGCCGAACTGCCGCTCACGCCGGCGGTGTTTCATATCCTGCTGGCGCTCGCCGACGGGGAGAAGCACGGGTACGCGATCATGCAGGAAGTGAAGGAGGCGACCGAAGGCGCCACGCATCTCGGCCCCGGCACCTTGTACGGCTCGCTCGATCGCATGCTGAAGGCGCGCTACATCGCCGAGTCCGAGCGGCGCCCGACTGCGGACGAGGATGATGAACGTCGACGCTACTACCGGCTGACGTTGTTTGGCCGGCAGGTATTGCAGGCGGAAGCCAACCGCTTGGCGCGGGCCGTCAGCCGCGCCCGCGGCAAAAAAGTTTTTGCACCGGCGTGACCACGATGAACTCCGAATCCAGATCTGGTCCATCGCGGCTCACGCTGTTCGCCTATCGTGTGGTTCTGAGATGCTATCCCGCGACGTTTCGCCGGCGCTATGAGGCAGAAATGGTCGACGCTTTTCGCGAGGAGTGGGCCGCCGCTTCGGGGAAGGGTACGGCCACAGTGATTGGCTACGCGACGCATCTTCTTTGGGATATTGTTCGGACGGTGCCGCGCGAATGGTCGGCTGTGACCTCGCGAGCCGCGATGCTGGCTTTTTTGGCGGCGGGACTCGGGTTGATCTATCTTCTTGCTGGCTCCAGGCCGCTATCACTCAAGGTGCTTGGCTGCGCGACGTTCACCGGGGCGATCGGTCTTGGCGCGCTGGGTTTGATGGCGCGTCGCTGGCGCGCGCATCTTCAGTTGGGAGTGGTGGGTCTGTTGGTAGGATGGTTGCTCGCCTCCGGGCTCGATCTCCGACCGCACCGCGTGCTTCCGCCGCAAGGACCGGTGCTGCCGGTGAAAGACCGTACGTTGGACGGCGCGGAAGTTCTCCGACGGATGACCGCGGTATACAGCAGTGCGACGAGCTATTCGGACACGGGCGAAATCCAGACGACCTACACCACGCCTTTTCGTCGGACCCACATCAGGACGTTCTCCACGACTTTTGTGCGGAGCGGCGGTTTTCGCTTCGAATTCAAGGATCAGTTTCAACGGCTCGATCCTTGGAATGAATATGCCGTGTGGCTGGAGCAGGGGAAACCTCGTTCCTGGTGGACCATCGAACCGCAAATGGAGCGTCCGAAGGATCTCGCCTACGCCTTGGCCGGACCCGCGGGAATTTCCAGCAACGCTTCGACTCATGTCCCCGGGCTGCTGTTTCCGAATTCCCGGATCGGAATCCTTCCCTTTGCCGCGCGTCGTAGCGATCTTCTCGGTGTCGAGTCGATCGAAGGGCGCAACGCCTACAAGCTCTCCTTCTCTGGTGAACGTGGCTGGTCCTGGTTCCTCTGGGTCGATACTCGATCGTATCTAATCGTCCGCATCCTTTCACACCATGGGCCATTGTGGGCTCCCGCTGCGGGAACGGAGGAACTGCTCATCTATCATCCTCGGCTGAATATTTCCATTAACCCGGACATGCTGACGTTCCGTCTTGGATCGGCGCCGACTTTCGTTTCGCAAATTCTGTCGGGCGGTCAAAACCACCTGCTCTTCTTTTGTGGCGGGCTCAGCCTCCTGATGACGCTGTTGAATGTGGTGCACCGGCGTCTGCTGGTCGGCGCATGGTGCTGGAAGAAGGAAGTCTGGCTCGTCGCACTCGGTAAGCGACTCCCGGCGGGCGCGCTTGGGATTCTCGCTGTCGGCGTGGGACTTTGGTTGGGTGGAGTCGAATTGGATTTGGTGATGACGAACAATTTGCTCGCGATGCTAATGATGCAGGTCGGGTTCGGCTGCTACGCATTGCATCGGCGCACGAGCGGCTACGCGCGTCTCGCGGCGACGTGAGAAATTGATCGCCGAGCGTTTCGCTCGCCAAATTCCGCCGTAACGCGTTCGTCACGCGGCGGGTTTTCCGTGGGAAAACTTCTTGTCAGTCGAATTGGTTTCAAACACTTCTCGTGTTCCAAAACGTCCGAACGGCGCGGAAACCAAACCGAGATGCGTCATCTCGATCCGACCGTCCTCAAGCCAAGTCAGAGCATCATGATCGAATTCAAAAACAAAGTCCTCTTCGTCGGTTACGGCGCGGTCGCCGAGTGCACGCTGCCGATTCTCTTCCGCCACATCAAGGTGCCCGCGAAGAACGTCACGATCATGGACTTCGAGAATCGTGCGGCGAAGCTCAAGAAGTGGACCGCCAAGGGCGTCCGCTTCGTGCGCGATCGCGTGACCGAGGACAACATGGGCAAGCTGCTGGCGAAGCACGTGGGCGAGGGCGACATCCTCATCGATCTCGCCTGGAACATCGACGCGCTCGAGATTCTCCAGTGGTGCCGCGACCACGGCGTGATGTACATCAACACGTCGACCGAGCTCTGGGATCCGTACAAGAGCGGCTCCCACCCGACCGAGAAGACGCTGTACTGGCGCCACATGAATCTCCGCCGCATGACGGCGAAGTGGAAGACCAAGGGCGCGACCGCCGTCATCGAGCACGGCGCGAACCCCGGCCTGATCTCGCATTTCGTGAAGCAGGGCCTCATCGACATCGGCAAGAAGCTGATCGCCGACAAGAAGGTGAAGGGGGCCGCCGCCGAGAAGATCGCCGAGCTCAGCCGCACCGGCCAGTTCAACGTGCTTGCGCAGACGCTGGGCGTGAAGGTCATTCACTGCTCCGAGCGCGACACGCAGATCACGGACAAGCCGAAGCAGGTCGATGAGTTCGTGAACACGTGGTCGATCGAAGGTTTTCGCGAGGAAGGCACCACCACCGCCGAGATGGGCTGGGGCACGCACGAAAAGACGCTTCCCAAGTACGCTTTCCAGCACAAGGAAGGCCCGAAGAATCAAATCTGCATCGCGCGCATGGGCATCAACACCTTCGTGCGCTCCTACGTTCCCGGCTGGGACATCCAGGGCATGGTCGTCCGCCACGGCGAGGCGTTCACGATTTCCGATTACCTTACCGTGTGGAAGAACGGCAAGGCCGTCTACCGCCCGACGATGCACTACGCGTACTGCCCGTGCGACGAGGCCATCTCCTCGCTGCACGAAATGCGCGGCTACAATTACAAGCTGAACGCCAACCAGCGCATCATGAACGACGAGATCACGAGCGGCGCCGATGTCCTCGGGGCGTTGATCATGGGCCACGACTACAACTCGTGGTGGGTCGGCAGCGATCTCAGCATCGAGGAATCCCGCCGTCTCGTCCCGCACCAGAATGCGACGACGATGCAGGTGGCGATCTCGGTCACGGCCGCGCTGATGTGGATGATCCAGAATCCGAAGGAAAGCGTCTGCGTGGCGGAAGACCTGCCGCACGAGTTCATCCTCAAGGTGGCCAAGCCGTATCTCGGCAAGTGGATCTCGAAGCCGTACGACTGGACGCCGCTGAAGAACCGCGACACGACCTTCGACAAGGATACGAAGCCGGACTTCGACAAGAAGGATCCCTGGCAGTTCAAGAACTTCCTGATCGCCGACAACGCCGGTTAAGGCGCGCTTCCCCATGATCGCAAAGCCACTCCTGCAGAAACTGGCGAAGAAGCACGGTTCGCCGCTCTTCGTGATCGATCACGATGAGCTGCGGAAAAACTACCGCCAGTTTCGCAAGTATCTGCCGCGCGTGCAGGTGTACTTTGCGGTCAAGGCCAACTCCGATCCGGCGATCGTCCGGACGCTCTTCAAGGAGGGCTCGAGCTTCGACGTCGCGTCGATGCCCGAGTTCATGATCGTCCACGAGAACATCAAGAACCTGCCCGCCAAGCAGCGGCAGGACTGGATCTGGGACAAGATCATCTACGCCAATCCCACGAAGCCCGTGGAGACGCTGGAGGAGCTGAACCAGTACAAGCCGCTCGTCACCTTCGACAACTTCGAGGAGATCAACAAAATCAAGCGCCACGCGCCCAACGCCGGCCTCGTCCTGCGGCTGCAGGTGCCGAACACGGGCGCGATGGTGGAGTTGTCCTCGAAGTTTGGCGCCGCTCCGGGCGAGGCCGTCGACATGATCCTCGCGGCCGACAAGGCCGGCCTGGTCGTCGAGGGCATCAGCTTCCACGTCGGCAGCCAGACCACCAACTTCCAGAACTACGTTCAGGCGCTCAGCCTCACGGCCGGCATCTTCAAAGAAGCGCAGGATCGCGGCTACACGAAGATGAACCTCGTCGACATCGGCGGCGGTTTCCCCGCGCCTTACGATGCGACCGTTCGTCCTTTCCGCGAGCTCGCCAAGGTGATCAACACCGAGGTCGAGCGGCTGTTCCCGAAGAACATCCAGATCCTCGCCGAGCCGGGCCGCTTCCTCGTCGCGTCCGCCGGCTACGCGGTCTCGAAGGTCATCGGCAAGGCCGTCCGTGGCGGAAAGAAGTGCTATTACATCAACGACGGCGTGTATCACACGTACTCGGGCGTGATTTTCGATCACTGCAAATACCCGATCAAGGCGTTCAAGAAGGGCCCGACGGAGATCTGCTCGGTGTTCGGTCCGACCTGCGACGCGCTCGACGTTGTTTCGATGGCGGAAAATCTTCCCGACCTGGAGCGCGACGATTTCGTCTACAGCGAAAACATCGGCGCCTACAGTCACGCCTCCGCGACCTACTTCAACGGCTTCCCGCCCGCGACGGTCGTGCACGTGAATCAGTAGACCGGGGCGTAGGGTAGGTCTCGAATCTGCCGAAGCGGGAAAAGTCAGGCGCAACGTTCAACGTCGAACGTTCAACATTGAACGTTCAACGCCCGAACCTCGTAGGCTCGTTCCGATCGTTGGATGTTCAATGTTGAACGTTGAACGTTGCATGGCGGGTGACAGCTTTCCCCCATGATTTCGCCGCGTCTCCGCTGCCTGTATTCGACCGTGCGGATCGCTTTGCCGATCCTGCTCCTGTCGGCCGCCGGCTGCGCACGAAAATCTCCTGAATCCGCCGACGCGGCCACTGTGGCGAACGCCGCGGCTCCGACCGCGATCGCGAAATTTCGCGCGGAAAAGGATGCCTTCATGCGCGACAGCCCGCAGTCGCCGTTCAAGGCGGAGCCGCCGGTGGCTTTTGCGCCGCTGAAATATTTTCCGCCGGACTCGAGCTGGGTATTTCAGAGCCGTCTCAGCCTCTATCCGGAAATGAAGCCGGTGGTGATCCTCGACACCAAGGGCTCCCGGCGGGATGGCGTGCTGTTCGGTTATCTGGAATTCACCCGCGACGGCGGCGTTCGAAAGTTGAACGTGTACCGCATGACCGGCCCGATCCGCGGCATCTATCACTATGCGATCTGGTTCACTGATCGCACCACGGGTGACTCGACCTACGAAGTCGGTCGCTATCTCGATTTCCAGAAGGACGAGGATCCCGCCCACGTGTACACGATCGATTTCAATTTGGCCTACAACCCGTACTGCGCCTATTCCCCGGCGTACGCCTGTCCCATTCCGCGCGTCGAGGACCGCCTCGAACTCGCCGTCACCGCCGGCGAAAAGAAATGGCACTGAAAAAATAGGAAGTTGGGAACCCAATCTGATTTAAGCGCAAAGCCGCAAAGACGCGAAGTGAGAGCGGATCGGAATCAACCTTCGCGTCTTTGCGCCTTTGCGCTTAACTGCTTTTGCTCTTTTTTCCTTACGGCTTGTTGCTCGCGATCGGCGGGGCCAAGACGGTTTCCGGCGACTTGATCGGAATCTTCGGCGCCCATTTCAGCCAGTCCTTGTCGGGCTCGGTGGTGAGCTGGAAAACCGTGCCTTCGTCGGCCGGTGGCGCGAGCGGGGCAGCGTCGGGGGTCGCGAAC
>CALFNJ010000038.1 GCA_937902865.1 uncultured Opitutaceae bacterium | reverse complement strand
GTTGCGACGCGAAAGCCCCTCCCAAAAGACGACGCTACATTGGGAGATGTTCTCGGAAGGTGGGGCGCGTTATCCCTAACGCGCCGTGACCGTTTATCCGCGTTTTTCCGTCTGCCTGAGCGCAACCGGCGCGTTAGGGATAACGCGCCCCACCTTCCCTGCAAAGAGAACGCGTCACGCCTTACGAAAACAGCGTGCTCTGCTTCGGGGCGTTCGCGGCGGCGCGGCGGGCGGCTTCCTCTTCGGGCGAGAGATTGAGGTGCCGCGGCGGGCGGGCGACGCGCTTGGCGACGGCGGCCTCGTGGTCGGAGTCGATGCGGTCGGCCATGGTCTGAATCTGCAGCTTGAGCCAGTTGAAGGTCTCGCTGCCCTCCCGGTAGTCCGCCTTGCCGTAGTGATCGATGCGGCCGTTCTGGCGGAGCATGTCGTTCTGCTTGAACTCGTCGATCCGGTCCGGGTTATAGACGCCGTAGGTCTTTCCGCCGCGGTCCTTCACCACGGAGAAGCTCGGGACATCGCTCGGGCCGTCGGCGATGTAGATCATGTTCTGGAACAGCACGCGGCGGTCATCGAGCGGGATCTTGGCGTTCACCTCGAGGGCGGCGTTCTTGTTCGTGCCCTTGTTGATCTCGAAGATCGCGCGCGTCTTCGTCGTGTTGTCGATCATCATGCCGATCTGCGCGATCTCCGCCTCGGCCCCGAGCTCGAATTCCTTCTGTTGGAGAAAACCGGGCTGGAGAGGATTCTCGATGAACTCGCAGCCCCAGATGCCGTCGACGCGCGAGGCGATGGCGCTGCCGCGGACCATCTCGGTCAGGCCGGTGCTCACGATGTAGTGCTCGAGCGTGATCTCGTGCTTTTGATGCTCGCTCCGCTCGGTCACGAAACCCTTGGCGAGGTCAAAGAAGTCCGGCAGGCCCGGGTAGAATTGGATTTCCGCGCCGCACTCGCGCAGGATCTTGTTATTCAGCCCGCCCATCTTGCCCGCGAGGGTGTACGTCAGGATGTGATTGAGGTAGCTGATCTCACCGGACACCCGGCAGCCGCGTCGCGCGTAGTACTCGACCAGCTTGTTCGTCTCGTTCCAGAACCGCGCCTCATCGACTCCGTAACGCCGGAACAGCGGCGCCTGCATGTAGCCGGGAATAAGAGTCTTGTCGAAGTCCCAGACGCAGGCGATGATGTTTTGAGTGAAGAGCGTTGTGGCCATTGCTGATCAGCACCGCTAGGCGAGACCGCCTCGCGCTGCTTGGGCCGTTAAAGAAGCCGCAACCAGCGGCTCGCGCAATTCGCAAATCGCCCCGCGCGCCTTTCCCTGCATGGACGTGCTTCCCGATATCCTTCCTTTCCAGCGCCGTCTCGATGAACTCGCGGCGCAGATGGCGGCGCCTGCCTTCTACGCGAACCCGCGGCAGGCGGCGGAGGTGACGCGCGAGCACCAGAAACTCACGCAGCTCGTGTCGGATCACCAGCTCTATGGAAAACTCGGCCGTGAGATCGCCGAGGCCCAGGCGCTGATCAAGCAGCCCGGCGCCGATGCGGACCTGCGCGAGCTCGCTGCGGCGGAGCTGCCCGAGCTGCAGACGCGCCGCACCGCGCTGCAGGAGGCGGTGCTGCTGGGCATGATTCCCCCGGAGCCGACCGATTCGCGCAACACCGTGATGGAAATCCGCGCCGGCACCGGCGGTGACGAAGCCTCGCTGTTCGCCGCCGAACTCGCGCGGCTCTATCAGAAATACGCCGACGGCCGCGGCTGGAAAATCCAGCCGATGAGCAGCAGCGGGTCGGAGCGCGGCGGGTTCAAGGAGGTCATTTTTCTCATCACAGGCACCGATGTGTACAAGCAGCTCAAGTTCGAGAGCGGCGTGCAGCGCGTGCAGCGCGTGCCGGTGACCGAGGCGAACGGCCGCATCCACACCTCGACCGTGACCGTCGCCGTGTTGCCGGAGGCGGAGGAAGTCGACGTGCAGATCGACCCGCAGGATCTCGAGATCACCGTGAGCCGCGCCAGCGGACCGGGCGGGCAAGGCGTGAACACGACGGATTCCGCGGTGCAGATTTTGCACAAGCCCACCGGCCTGATCGTGCAGTGCGCCGACGAGCGCTCGCAGCTGAAGAACAAGGCGAGGGCGCTCACCGTGCTGCGCTCGCGGCTCCTGAAGCGGCGCGAGGAGGAGGAGCATGCGAAGTACGCAGCGCAGCGGCGCAACCAGATCGGCTCGGGCGATCGGAGCGAGCGGATCCGGACTTATAACTTTCCGCAGAACCGCGTGACCGATCACCGCATCGGGCTCACGCTCTACAATCTGCCGCAGGTGATGGAAGGGCAGATTGGATCGATCATCGCGGCGCTGCAGAAGGCGGATTTCGAAGAAAAGCTGGCAACCCTGACCGGCGTGGCGGCGCCCAGCCGGAGCCGCGGTGCCGGCGAAGACGAGTGATCGGATCGCCCATGCTCACCGTTCTCGAGATCATCAAGAAGACCACGGACTTCTTCACCGCCAAGGGCATCGAGTCGGCGCGGCTGAACGCGGAGCTGCTGGTCGGCCACGCCCTCGAGCTGAAGCGGATGCAGCTTTACCTGCAGTTCGAGCGGCCGCTGAGCGAACCGGAATTGGAGAAAATCCGGCCGCTTGTGCGCCGGCGCGGCCAGCGCGAGCCGGTGCAGTACATTCTGGGGACGACGGACTTTCACGGCCTGCGCCTGAAAGCCGACCGACGGGCGTTGATCCCGCGCCCGGAGACGGAACTGCTGATCGAGCTGACCACGCGTGAGCTGGCGACACCGCCGGCGCGGATCCTCGACCTCGGTACGGGCAGCGGCGCCAT
>CALFNJ010000037.1 GCA_937902865.1 uncultured Opitutaceae bacterium | reverse complement strand
CTTCCTCGAGGGCGACAGCTACCGCCTCCGCCAGATCCTCCTCAATCTTGTGTCCAACGCGGTCAAGTTCACCCCCGTCGGCGGCGAGGTGCAGGTGACCGTCGATCGCGTCGAACCCGCCTCCGTCCGCTTCTCGGTCCGCGACACGGGCATCGGCATCGAGCCCGACGCGCTCGCGCGGATTTTCGAGCGCTTCACCCAGGCGGATTCCTCCACGACGCGGCGCTACGGTGGCTCCGGCCTCGGTCTCGCGATCAGCTCGCGCCTCGTCCATCTCATGGGCGGCCAGCTGCGGGTCGAGAGCACCCCCGGCGAGGGTTCGACTTTTCATTTCACTGTCGCCCTTCCCGCCATCGAAGCGCTGCCCAACACCGTCACGGAGCCCAGCCGTTCGGAGCAGCCGCTGGGCCTGCGCGTGCTCCTGGTCGAGGACAATGCCGTCAACCGCACGATCATCGCCGCCCAGCTTTCCCAGCTCGGCTGCATCCAGGCGCAGGCCACCAACGGCGAGGAGGCCCTCGAGCTGCTGCAGCGCGAGCCGCTGCCCGACGTGATCCTGATGGACTGCCACATGCCGAAGCTCGACGGCTGGGAGACGACCCGCGCGATCCGCTCCTGGGTCCGCGATCCCCATCCCGTTCGCCAGCGCGCCTCCGTGCTGCCGATCATCGCCCTCACCGCCGCCGCCATGCCCGAGGAGCGCGCCCGCTGCGCCGAGGTCGGCATGAACGGTTTCCTCGCCAAGCCCCTCAAGCTCGCCGACCTGCACCAAGCCCTGCACTCCATCGCCGAAACCGTGGAGGGCGGCACGCGTTGAGAAGTTCCGAGGGTGGGGCGCGTTATCCCTAACGCGCCGGTTCGACTCCGTAAGTCTTGAACCGCGGACGGCGGTTACGGCGCGTTAAGGATAACGCGCCCCACCCTCGATCGGGATCTTCGCGTCCTTCGCGGCTTCGCGTGCCACCCTCCCCACCCCAAGCCCCCCATCCGTTTTAACAGGAGAAAAACCGAGGCCAATCCGAGAAGAACCTTCAGTCCTCGGATCGGCCTCGGTCTTACTTCTGTTAAAAAATCCTGTCTCCTGTCCTTCCGCTACTCGAGCGCGCCACCTGCCCCCCTTAGCGGCCCGACAGCGGAAACTCCTTCGCCAGCAGCACCGGCCGTCGCTCCTTGATCGAGCGTTTCAGCGCCGCCTCGACCTGCAGTTCACGCAGGCCGTCGATGCCCGGCACCGGCGGCGGGACGCCCCGGCGCAGCGAATCCAGGTAGGCACCGATCGCCTTGCGGAAGGATTCATCGTAGTTCGCCCAGCGGGAGGCGTCGCGCACGAAGGACACCGTCTCATGGTGTTGACGCCCGCCGTCCAGGATCTCCAGCGTGCCGTCGAGGTCGCGCAGATGCAGCCGCCCGTTTTCGAAGGTGAACGTCAGCTCGTAGAGCGGATGCTGCCACTTCATGCCCGCCGTGCCGATGATCGTGCCGGCCGCGCCGCCGTCCGTGACAAACGCCGCCGTGACGTCCTTCGCCGTCCCAACGCGATCGCCGGTCCGCTCCACCGGCCCGGACAGTGCCGCGATCTCCTTCACGCCGCCCGCGAAATGGTGAATCAGGTCGATCACATGGCTCCAGCACGCGTAGTGCACCTGCGCGGCGATCGTGATTACCTTGCCCAGCTTCCGCGTCCGCACCAGCTCGCGCGCGGCGAGGCTCTGCTCGAAGAAGCGGTAATTGAAAACCATCGCCGTCTCGCATTTGCGGGAAGCGGCGAGATCGAGGAGCTCCCGCCCCTTGAAGAAATCGCTCTCCTCCACCCGCGCCTGGCCGTTCACCGCCACGAGCGGCTTTTCAAAAAACACCCGCGGCACCCCGCGCTCGATCAGCTCCGCGCCCACCTCGTGCCGGCAGGTCTCCGTCGTCAGCACCAGGGCCGCAGTCGGTTTCCACGCGACGAGTTCCTTCAGCGTGCGAAACGCCTGTCCGCCAAACTCGCGCGCCGCCTGCTCCGCCTTTTCGGGGGTGCGGTTGTAGCAAGCGATCGCCACATCCGGCTGCGCCGCGAGGAACGGCAGGTAATTCCGTTGCGCCACCCCACCCGTGCCGACCACCGCAATGCGCAGCGCCCGGGCCTTCGGAGAAGATTTTTTCGTCATAAAAAACCAACCAATTCCAAACCGCGGATTTTTTCACCACAGAGGCACAGAGACGCAGAGAAAACAAAATCGATTGTCCGGCGATTTCTCCGTGCCTCTGTGTCTCTGTGGTGAAATCCGCGGATCGCGTCAGCTCGTCGGGAACGGATTGCGCTCCTTGAACTGCGCCTGGTGCCAGTACGGATAAATCCGCTCCTTGGCGCTGGCGGCGTCGAGCTTCGCGATCTGCGCCGGCGTGAGTTTCCAGCCGGTGGCGGCCAGATTCTGCTTCAGCTGCGTCTCGTCACGCGCGCCGATGATCACGGTCGAGACGCTCGGGCGCTGCAGCACCCAGTTGATCGCGACCTGCGCCACACTCCGGCCCGTCTCCTGGGCGATCTCATCGAGCGCATCCACGACCCGATAGACCTGTTCATCCTCCGCCGGCGGCGCGATCTTCACCGTGCCCGGATCGTTCAGGCGGCTCACCGACGGCAGCGCCTGGTTGCGGCGGACCTTGCCGCCCAGCCGGCCCATGCCAAGCGGGCTCCACACCACCGCGCCGACCTTCTGGTCCAGCGCCAGAGGCATCAGCTCCCACTCGTATTCACGGCCGATCAGCGAGTAGTACGCCTGGTGCGCGATATAGCGCGCAAAGCCGCGTTTTTCCGAGATCGCGAGCGACTTCATCAAATGCCAGCCCGAGAAGTTCGAGCAGCCGATGTAGCGGATCTTCCCCGCCCGCACGAGTTCGTCCAGCGCACCCAGCGCCTCCTCGATCGGCGTCATCGCGTCGAAGCCATGCAGCTGGTAAAGGTCGATCGTCTCGATCCCCAGGCGCCGCAGGCTGCCTTCGCAGGCGGCGATGAGGTGCTTGCGCGAGGAGCCGACGTCGTCCGGTCCCGGCCCGCTGCGAAACGTGCTCTTCGTCGAGATCAGCACTTTATTGCGCCGGCCCTTGATCGCGGCGCCGAGGATCTCCTCCGCCTTCCCGTCCGAGTAGACGTCGGCCGAATCAAACAGGTTCAGACCGGCCTCGAGACAGAGATCGACGAGCCGGGTGGCGCCCTTCGCCTCCGTGTCGCCCCATTCCTGAAACCCGCGGCCGCCGCCGAACGTGGCGGTGCCGAGGCTGAGAACGGGGACCTTGAAGTCCGAACCACCGAGGTGTCTGGTTTCCATAAAGAGATTTTCGATTTTGGATTCTCGATTTTCGATTTCGAGTCTGCGATCCGCTGCTTTGATTTACTTGCTATCGACGGCGCAGAGACCGGGGCCGGCGAGGAAGATGGCGACAAAACCCGCGAGATAAACGAAGGCGACCTCACCGCTCATCGGGCCGCTCAGCGCGAGCTTGTGCACCAGGGTGAATGCGATGCCAAGGTTGACGATGAGGATCAGCGCCGCGAGCCGCGTGGCGAAGCCGATCACGACCAGCGCCGCGCAGACCAGCTCGGCAAAGGTCGAAAGGCCCAGGCTGAGCCGTGAACCGATCCCGAGCGGATCGAAAAAGCTGCCGGCCATGCCGGAAAAACCCGTGAGCTTGGGCCAGCCGTGCATGATCACCATCGTGAGACCGAGCCAGACGCGCAGCACCAGGAGAGCCAGTGCGGAGGAAGCCGGCAGGAAGCCAAGGCTGAGAAACTTTTTCATCGCAGGGAGGGGTAGAGGGCCAGCGGAAAGGAAACGAACCGAACCAAAGGCAACGTTCAACGTCCAACGCTCAACGGTCAACAATCCAGAAAGGCCGATCGCCCCAATTTGGTAGGGCGAGGCGTCCCCGCCGATTCGCGGCTCACCGGACGGCCCGCCCTACCACAGTCACATCTCACACAAAACGCCGTCCTCCGTCCTTGAATGTTGGCCGTTGAACGCGGCGCATCACCGTGAGGGTGGGGCGCGTTATCCCTAACGCGCCGAAACCGCGGTCCACGTCTCGCGACCGAATGCGCGAACCGGCGGGTTAAGGATAACCCGCCCCACCCTCGATCCAG
>CALFNJ010000036.1 GCA_937902865.1 uncultured Opitutaceae bacterium | reverse complement strand
GCCGCCTCATGCTCGAGCGGGTGCGCACGCCCGCCGGCAAGTTCGAGACGCGCGTCTTCACCGCCAACGTCCGCAACGCCAAGGTCCCGCCGCCGCCGCTCAACGCCCCCGGCAACGATCACGTCGAGCTGAACAACCGCGAGAACGGCCCGCGCGGCCTCGTGCTGCACTGGGACGACAAGCTCACCCTCGAGTTCAACGATACGCATCCGAGCATCTGCGCGCTCGAGATTAGCCCGGCCGACGATCTCCCCACCATCTTCATCGCGGGCGACTCCACCGTGACGGACCAGACCGGCGAGCCGACGACGAGCTGGGGCCAGATGCTTCCGCGCTTTCTCAAGCCCGACGTCGTGGTGGCGAACCACGCCGAGTCCGGCGAGACGCTGAAGTCCTTCATCACCGAGCTGCGCCTCGACAAGCTCCTCCTCCAGATGAAAAAGGGCGACTACCTCTTCATCCAGTTCGGCCACAACGACAGCAAGGTGAGCTGGCCGCAGACCTACGTGGAGGCCGGCACGACCTACAAGGCCTACCTGAAGGCCTACATCGCCGAGGCCCGCCGCCGCGGCGCCACGCCGGTCATCGTCAATCCGATGCAGCGGCACCAGTTCGACGGCACCAAGGTGAAGAATTCCCACGGCGACTATCCCGAGGCCGTCCGCCAGGTGGCGAAGGAGGAGAACGTCGCCTTCATCGATCTCACCGCTGACAGCATTGCCTTCATGGAAGCCCTCGGGCCGGAGAAATCCTGGGTGGCGCAGAGCGGCGGCCGCGACGCGACCCACCACAGCGCGTACGGCGCCTACGAGCTGGCGAAGTGCATCGTCCAGGGCATCAAGGACAACCAGCTCCCCCTCGCGAATTCCATCGTGGACGACTTCGGTCACTTCGACCCGGCCCATCCCGACGCCCCCGAAAAATTCGACGTCCCCGCCAGTCCCGGCCGCGCCACGCAGGCGCCCCGCGGCAATTAAGACCAAAACCTTCCGGAGTTTTCACCACAGAGGCATAGAGACGCAGAGAAATCCCGCGGCAGCCTTTGGATCGATAGGATCTCCTCCGTGCCTCTGTGTCTCTGTGGTGAAATTCCGAGGATCGTCCGCTCGACGCAAAATTGCGTTCGGCCCGTGAATTCCTTTTCTTTGCAGTCCTTCGCCCCGAGGTTCGTGTCCGTTTAACCCCCGCACCCCCATGTCCGTCTCCCCGAAATTCCTCCTCACCGGCCTGCTCGCGTTCTGCGGGCTCGCGCTCGGTCTCTCCGCCCAGCCCGCGCCCGATGCCTCCGTCGCGCAGGCGCCGGGCTCCGTCAAGACGCTCGATCCGAAACTGCCCACGATCTTCGTCGCGGGCGATTCCACCGCGGCCGCCGGCGGCGGAGCGATCCAGGGCTGGGGTGTGCCGTTCGCCGCGTATTTCGATCCGGCGAAGGTCAATGTCTACAACGGCGCCCGCGGAGGCCGCAGCAGCCGCACGTTCATCACCGACGGTTCGTGGGAGCAGATCATCAGCAAGGTGAAGGCCGGCGACACCGTGCTGCTCCAGCTCGGCATCAATGACATCGGCGCGCTCAACGACGAGCCGCCGCCGCCGCTGCGCGCGCGGGGCACGATCCCGGGCATCGGCGAAGAGACGAAGGAAATCGACAACGTGCTGACGAAAAAGCACGAGGTCGTGCACACCTACGGCTGGTACATGCGGAAGATGATTTCCGACACGAAGGAGAAGGGCGCCACGCCGATCCTCGTCTCGCTCACGATCCGCAACGCCTGGACCGACGGGAAGGTCGAGCGCGCCTGGGGTGGCTACAGCGTCTGGAGCCGGCAGATCGCCGAAGCCGGCGGGTACGCGTTCATCGATCTCACCAACATGGCCGCGGATCATTTCGAGAAGGTCGGCGCGGACGAGATGGCCAAGCTCTACCAGCCCGACAAGACGCACACGAACAAGAACGGCGCTGACTACAACGCCTCGGTCGTCGTGTCCGGCCTGAAGGCGCTGCACGGCGCCTCGTTCGTGTTCGCGCAGTATCTTTCCCCGAAGGGCGAGGCAGTCGCCGCCGCTCCGGCGGATCGCGTCATTCAGGCCACCGCCGCCGGCGGCACCGCGTCCGCGCGCCCGCGTCGCGGTCCGCCCGAGCCGGCGAATCCCGCGCTGCCGACGGTTTTCCTCATCGGCGATTCCACCGTGCGCAACGGCGCCGGCGACGGCCAGGGCATTGGCGCGGAAGGGCAGTGGGGCTGGGGTGAGCCGATCGCGGATTACTTCGATCCCGCCAAGGCGAACC
>CALFNJ010000035.1 GCA_937902865.1 uncultured Opitutaceae bacterium | reverse complement strand
GCGCTGAACATCAACGACGTGTTCCTCTACGAGGCCAACACCGAGGGCGCCGGCACCTACACGCCGATCTTCTTCGGACCCTCCGGCGCGACGGACATGATCGCCGGCTATAGCACGAACAACGGCCCGACCTTCGGCATCGCGCAGGCGAACCGCGTGCGCGGCCTCGGCTCGGCGGACACCGCGCAGAACAACTATCCGACGCTGGCCCGCCTGCCGTTCGACTCGTACAACACGAACTCGGTTGAAATCAACCGCGGCCCGAACGCGCTGCTCTTCGGCGCGGCGGCCCCGTCCGGCGTGGTCAACCAGTCCACGGCGGAAGCGGTGCTGAACCAGCAGAAGAGCTCCGTCAGCTTCCGCTTCGGCAGCTTCGGCGCCCATCGTGAGAGCGTCCGCACGAACATCCCGGTCGGCAAGAAGGTCGCCATCTACCTGGCCGGCCTGTACGACGACAAGGAATTCGAGCGCAAGCCCTCGAAGGACATCACCCGCCGCCAGTATGCGGCCATCACGTACCAGCCGTTCGCGAAGACCAAGATCACCGGCAGCTTCGAGAACTACGACAATTACAACAACCGCCCGAACTACAACGAGCCGCTCGATGCGATCACGCCGTGGCTCCAGGCCGGCAAGCCGGGCTGGGATCCGACCACGCAGACGATCACGTTCGCCAACGGCGCCGTCACCGGCCCGTACCTGAACTCCACGCTCGATCCGCGCTGGACCGCCAACAAGACCCTCACGGTTAACGGCATGGGCGCGTTCACCAGCTCGACCTCCGCGGGCTTCATCCCCGGCATCACCGGTGCCAGCCAGATGACGATCTTCGCCAATGGCGGTCAGGTCACCGGCTTCTGGGTTCCCTCCGCCACGACCGGCGCGGGTGTCAACGGTTCGACCGCGGTTCCCGCCGTCACCAACCGTACCGCCGCGCAGTGGGTCGTCGCCGGCAATGCCCGCACGCAGTCCCGCAACGCCCTGAGCCCGATTCCCCCGGCCTCGACCGGCGCGACGGGCTACGCGGTCTACTATAATACCGCGATCACCGACAAGTCGCTCTACGATTGGACGAAGTACAACTTCGCCGGCGCCAGCTACGGCACGCAGACGAACAAGAGCTACAACATCGAACTCAATCAGGAGCTCGCCCACGGCCTGAACCTCCAGCTCGGCTGGTTCCGCCAGGAACTGACCGAGTGGGATCACTACGATTCCGGCGAAGGCAACGACGTGCCGAACATCCTGGTCGACACGAACACCAAGCTGATGGACGGCCGTCCGAATCCGTTCTACGGCTCGCCCTACGCGTACGGCACCCGCACGGACACGTTCTCCAGCCCGGAGACGAACAACAACCTCCGCGCGACCCTCGCGTACGAGTACGACTTCGCGAAGAACCAGAACGGCTTTGCCCGCTTCTTCAACTTCCTCGGCAAGGCCCGCTTCATGGCCCTCGCCAGCCAGCAGAAGGACGTCGTCAACCGCGGTCGCTGGCGCTTCACGATGGACGGCGGCGATCCGCGGTTCCTCATGAACCAGAATCCCGCGATCAAGGACAACTTCACCTTCGGCAACGACAAGAGCATGCAGCGCAGCTACTACATGGGCACGAACTCCAACGGCCTCGTGACCCAGGGCGTGGCCAAGATCGGCGAGCCGAACTTCGGCGGACCGGGCAAGCTCCCGCTGAACTACTTCGACTGGAACTCGACCCAGACCTGGCAGACGACCTCGATGAGCATGGACGACAATCTGTTCATCGCCGGTTCGCAGCAGGGCGTGACGAACAAGATCCTGAATTCCACCAGCTTCGCCTACCAGGGCAGCATGTGGAACAATCGCATCATCCCGACCCTCGGCACGCGCTATGACAAGGCCCGCATCTACCAGGCGGCCCTCACCAGCGGCGCGACCGCGGCGATCCCGACGCAGGCCTTCACGCACGGCGGCTTCGCCGACTACGAGGCGCTGAAGATCATGAATCCGACGCCGTTCGACATCGGCGGCGCGACCAACACGAAGGGCATCGTCGTCCGTCCGTTCAGCAACTGGCGTCCGATCGACAATGCGGCCGAGCGCGGCAGCTTCGTCGCCGACTTCGTCCGCGGCCTGAGCTTCCACTACAACCACTCGGACAACTTCCAGCCCCCGCAGACCACCCAGACCGACATGTTCGGCAAGCCGCTCCCGAAGCCGTCCGGCAAGGGCGACGACTGGGGCATCGGTGGCAGCATGTTCAACAACCGGCTGTCGTGGACCCTGAACTGGTATCGTTCGACCGCGGAAAACGCGATCTCGGACGCCGCCAACCTGGCGATCACGCGCGCTCAGCGCATCGACACCAGCAGCATGTTC
The DNA here is from genome assembly GCA_937902865.1 of uncultured Opitutaceae bacterium. Lineage (GTDB taxonomy): Bacteria > Verrucomicrobiota > Verrucomicrobiia > Opitutales > Opitutaceae > CAIUWA01. The sequence goes on along the minus strand of CALFNJ010000035.1, from coordinate 1,844 downwards.
ACCTGGGCCCGCCAGGTCGTCCGCGTCCGCGCCGGTCAGGATCCGACCGCGGAAACGTTCGACAACAACACGGTGTTCCCGCTCACGGATGCGCAGCAGGTCGCGATCAACGCGCTCGTCGCCGGTCCGGAAAAGCTCTCCAGCGGCGGCCCGGTCGTGAATGCGTTCTCGCAGGGCAACAACATTGCCTGGCCGAACACGAACATCCAGGGCACCAACTCCCAGAAGTCCGAGGGCAAGGAGCTCACGCTCATCTATAACCCGACGCGCAACTGGAACATCAAGCTGACCGCCGGCCAGCAGGAATCGACCTACAACAAGGCCTCGGGCGAAATCTCCCAGTGGCTCTACGGCAGCGGCAACGCTTCCGCGGGCGACGGTCGTCTGAACTTCTGGTCGACGGTGGCCGCGGCGGACCTCCCGACGGTCTACACCCGCTTCAACGGCAACAAACTGTTCCTGGGTAATTTCTGGAACAGCTACGGCTACGGCGGCGACGCGAACTCCAACACCACGGGGCCGACCAGCACGCCGAAGTCCACCTACAACAGCATCGTCAACTCCCAGTTGTACGCGCTCTTCGCCCTCCAGGGCCAGAAGGCCGCCGGTCAGCGCGAGTACTCCTCCTCGCTGATCACCAACTACTCCTTCCAGGAAGGAAAGCTGAGCGGTCTGTCGATCGGTGGCGGCCTGCGCTGGGCCTCCAACGCGGTGGCCGGTTACTACGCCAACCTCGATCCGGCGACGTTCTCGCAGCCGTCGGACACGCAGAACCTGATCTCGTATCCTGATCTGACCAAGCCGCAGTACATCCCGGCCACCACCAACGTGGACGTCTGGGCCTCGTACACGACGAAGCTGCCGATGTTCGGCCGCAACGTCCGCGCCAAGTTCCAGATCAACGTCCAGTCGATCAACGAGAGCGGCGGCCTGACGCCGATCGTGTTCAACCCGGACGGTCGTGCGGCCCAGTACCGCATCATGGATCCGCGCACGTTCTTCGTGACCACCACGTTCGACTTCTAAGCGGAAGCCCCACGTGACGGCTCGGCCGGCATCCAGGTAGGGACGGGCAGCCTGCCCGTCCGATTCCGCCGAGATCCCGGTTTCTCTCAAGCTCCCCCGCTCTCACCGACGGGGGAGTTTTTTTTCCGGCGATCAGACCGACCCCGCCAAAAAGCCGGGAACCGTCGCCCCGCTCATTCGTCCCACTCCCAACGCAGTCATCATGTAACCCAATAGGTTACTTGCCGCTGTCTTCATCCTCACGAAGCGAAAAGGATTTTTCTTTTCACAACCTGGCCGCGCGCGAAGCGTCGAACTTGTCGATCTCGAACGGATCTCCGCCGCTTTTCTCCTGCGCGCGCCTGCAAACCTCCGCTGTTATGAACCCATCCGATAACGACCAAAACTCGATCTCCCGTCGCGACTTCGTCCGGACCGCCGCCCTCGCGGCCACCGCGGTTTCCTCCGGGCTCGGACTCGCCAACTCGGCCAAGGCCCAGGCCGCCGCCGGCGCGCCCGCCGCGCCGCTCAAGCCCATCGCCGGCGGCTTCAAGCCGATGATCGGCTTCCAGGCCGAGGTGCCGTACATCATCGAGTACGGCGTCGCCCGTTTCCTCGACGACGTGCAGAACCGCGCGAACGTCAACACGCTCTTCCTCCACGCCGAGCTCTTCCATCCCGCGAAGAGCCCCGCCGGCCGTTTCGCCACCGCGCATCCGCAGTATTATCGCGACATCAACATGCCGCCCCAGGCCCTCGGCGCCGGGGAGTTCAATCTGCCCGACGCGATGGACAAGATCACCACCGAGTCAAAAAAGCGCGGGGTGCAGACCTTCGCC
>CALFNJ010000034.1 GCA_937902865.1 uncultured Opitutaceae bacterium | reverse complement strand
TCTGGCGGCCGACGAGCACAGGACGGCTGATCAATCGCGTCATGCCGGCGTCGCGCGGCCACGTCTTCCGCCACGATCTTCCGCTCCAGCGGGCGACGATCGTGCGTCCGGATCGCGCGCTCTGGATTCTGCATCCCGGCGGGGAGCCGCTGGCGGCGGCGGAGGTCGCGACCTCTCCCTCGGACCTGCAGGTCCTGCTGCTCGACGGCAGCTGGCGCGAGGCGGCGCGGATGAGGCAGGGTGTCGAACGTTGGGGACGCCTGGTCAGCCTGCCGCTGACGGGCCCGAGCCGCTACCGGCTCCGGGACCAGCAGGGAGAGCGAAAATATTCCACGGTCGAGGCGCTGCTTGGCCTGCTCGAGATCCTTGGCCTGGCGCAGACGCAGGCGGAACTGCGGCTGCAGTTCGAGCTGCACGTCTATGCCGGCCTGCGGGCGCGCGGTGAGAAGGCGGCGGCGGAGGCTTTCCTGGCGGATTCTCCCGCACGGGAAGCGTTCCCGGAACTGTTGGAAAAGCTCAACGCGCGGCGGCGCAACGAACGGGGAAGCACCGGCGGGGTGTCGACGGGGTAGGTGGATGGAGCAGGGATCGAACTTGTTCTTCTCGCAGGAGAAAAGCCGAGGTCGGGCCGAGATCGGATCCGGATTCGACCTGAAAGCCGGCTCACGCGAAGCCGGAAAGGTGCGAAGGAGCGCCGCCAACTTGTCACGTATTACGTGACATGCTGCCGGACGGGGTGGGCGGTTTTTGTCGTTTCACGGCGCGGGCTTGGCGGCTGCGCGTGAAGGGTTCCGGAATTCCCAGAGGGCGAGAAGACCTGCGAGGGCGAAGAGAATGAGGGCGAGAGTTGCGGCCCGGCTCATCACGGCGGTCGCAGCGCGGGAGAGCGGGCCGGGCGGTTGCCCGGGCTGGAAGGTGGGCGGCAGGTGTCCATGCATACGGGGATCACTGAGCACGCGTCCGATTTCGGCGACCTCGGGGTACGGCTGAAAGAAGCGTCCGGCGGTCGTGAAGATTTCGGCGTGACCGGTCAGCTGGTACTGCCGGACGAGCTGGCCGGGGACGTCGCGGTACTCGATGCGCGGATGGAGCGCCTTGCGCCACACCTCGGTGGACGTGCCGAGCCAGCCGATGGCCAGCAACGCGAACCAGGCGGATCCCGCGGTCTGCGCGATCAGGCGCCGGCCCGGCACCGCGCGACGCAGCCAGGTCAGCACGCACCAGGCGTTGGCCAGCGCGAGCAACACCATGAATTCAGCGTAGCGGGACGGAATGCGCTGGGAAAACTCCGCGGCACCGCCGCGAAAAAAAGCCTGGGCGAGAGCGGCGGCGAAACCGAAGCAGCCCAGCGCGAGCGCAAAATCCTCCTCGGGCGCGAGGCGGGGACGTCCGCGGAGCCGGCGTCCGAGCGCGACGGCGAGAGGCAGGCACGCGACCACGCCCAGCCAGGGCAGTTCCGGATAAGGCCAGGAAAGTCCGAGTCCGAAGGCATGAAAAAACGTGCCCGATGATCCCGCCCGCTGGCTGGCGAGCTCGGGCACGGTGGTGCGCAGCGTCAATGAGAGCAGTCCGAGCAAGCCGATGGCGGCCAGACGGGCGCACGCTTCGCGTGTGAATTTTCGCTCCTTGGCAAAGTCGAGCACCAGCAGCGCGGCCAGCGCCACCGGCAGGAAGGCGCCGGCGCTCATGCCCCATTGCGCAGCAACGCCGAAGGCCAGGCCGCCGAGCCAGCGGGGCGGCGTCAGCGGACTCCGGACGAACAGGTGCAGCGCGAGCAGGGAGAGTCCGAGCGAGAAATACACTTGGGTCTGGAAGCCCCACAGCACGTTCTGCCACGCCAGATGGGGAAGAAAGAGCCACGCGACCAGCAACGCGATCGGCCAGCGCGATCCCTGTCCCGGTTCGGACGCGAGCCAGCGGGCCAGGCCGACGGCGATGAGCGCGCGGAGGAGCACCATGACCAGCAGCTGCATCCGCGGGTCCCATTGCCCATTCGCCGTGAACAGGCCGAGGTCGAGAAGGTAGGTCCAGAGGATGCGATGTTCGTTGTGCGGCTTGAACAGATCCGCGGCGGGCAGCTCGCCGGTGACCCAGCGCGGGTAGAGCCAGCCGCCCTCGCGATCCCATTCGTCATTGAGCGGCGTGGCGTTGCCGGCGGCACCCACGAGCCAGAGCTGGAAACCCGCCACGATCAGGCCCACGACGAGCGGCAGGATCCACGGGCGCAGGGCGGGAAAAACACGGCGCATGCGGTGACAGTTTTTCCGCGGCGCGGCGGTGAAGGCAATCCCTTGACCGGAGTTTTCCGGAAGCAGGAAGCAGGAAGGAAAAATTAAGAATTAGGAAACCCGACCATCGAGCTCCTGCAGGTCGCGAACGCGCTGATCGCACGAAAAACCAAGAAGACCAAAAGGGTAGGGCGGATTATCCTTAATCCGCTGTTGATAGCGAAATGACCTCTTGAGCGGAGTGGCGCGTTAGAGATAACGCGCCCCACCTTGGCAAAAAAAGCCCGAAGGCCGGAGGCCTTCGGGCTTGGAGGAAGAGGCGGGGCGAACCCTGTGTTATTGCTTCTTAGTGTTGGCGGGCGCGGCTTCGGCGCCGCGGCCGCGACGACCGCCACCGGGCGGACGGCCGAGGGTCGGGGCCTCCGTGGGCAGCTGGTCCTTGCAGAGCTCGAGGATCTCGATCGTCGTCAGGCTGCTCTGGGCGGCGTCGTTGGTGCTGACGCCGGCCGCCTCGATGATGGGCTTGAGCACGTTCGGCGGCAGGAGCTGCTGCGGGTTGGACGCGGAGCCGTTGCGGCTGAGCATGCTGGCGATCGCCTTCTTGGCGAACGCCGGATTCTTCGTGCCGTAGTAGGCGTAGGCCGCGAGGCGCGGACCGCTCTGCTCGTTCAGGATGTACTGGGCGTCGCCGCCTTCCGTGCCGGTGGTCTTGTCCTTCGTGAGGATGTCCGCCGGCGCGCCGCCGATGCGGCAGTACTGCAGGAACGCCGTGGCGAAATCCTTGCGGCCAAGGAGCGGGACGAGCTCGAACATCACTTCGCCGCCGCCCTGGATGGTCGCGAGGTTGTAGCTCACGGGAACGGAACCCTTCGTGACCGGATCGCGGATGACGGAGAGCTTGCCGGTGGGGATGTCGAGGCCGACGAGCTGCGCGCCGCCGCCCTTCAGCGGCCCGAGGCCGCCGCCGGGGATGTCGGGGTTGAGGCCGTTGCGCTGGCCGGTCTGCAGCCAGTAGGGCATGGCGACGATCGAATCGACGCCGGCAAGGATGTGGTCGCGCCACTTGGTGTCACCGGTACGCTCCCATTCGGTCATCCAGTTGCCGGCGAGGGCGAACCAGTCGGGACCGATGCGGATACGTGCGGGGAACACGGGCTCACCCGGGACGGGCGGCTCGGCGAGACGCATCGGATCGTAGCGGACGGCGGAGACATCCGACTTGAGCATCTCGTGCATGATGTCGCCGGTGCGCTCATCGGTGGTCAGATAGTAGAACGGACGCCAGTGGGCGGCCTGGCTGACGCGGGCCTCCTTGGCGCCGTCGCCCCACTTGATCACGTTGTGGCGGGAGCCGAGACCGGCCATGTCGCCGAGGTGATAGACGTTCGTCTCGCTCGTGTTGCGCGTGTGCGCCTCGGCGAGCCGGAAGAGATCGGCGCGGCCGGTGCGGAGGAAGCTGTACCACATCCAGAGCGGGGCACCGAGCTCGGTGTTGTCCCACGCGTGACCGCCCCAGTCGTAGTGCCAGGTGTGGCGCGGGGCGGAGTACGAATGCATGAAGTCGCCGAACTGCCAGAAGCCGTACCAGCTGTGGTTGTCGACCGACTTCTCGTAGTAGCTGAGCGTGGCATCGAGGGCGTCCTCGACCGCGGCCTTGAACGGCGTGGAGCGATCCTGAACGCTCCAGACGCCGAAGACCCCCGTCGAATGGAGGTAGGTCGGCGTGGCGGCGATCATCGGCAGCTCCGAGCCGACCTGCGCCATCGTGGCGAGGGCGGGGCGGGTGGGAACATTCGTGGTCGGGAAGAGCGTGAGCTCGCTGGTGCGCGCGACCCCGTAGGCCTTGCTCATGCCGGGCTGGACGTCCTCATAGGACGGCCCGAGGCCGTGGGCGACGACGTCGTAGTGGCGCATGTCCATCTGCGGGCCGTCCGGAGACCAGAGCCAGGCGATGAGTTCCGCGTTCGGCGTGC
>CALFNJ010000033.1 GCA_937902865.1 uncultured Opitutaceae bacterium | reverse complement strand
GTGCTCCGGCGCGTGATCGAGGAGATCAACCTCGCGGTCCAGCCCGATCCCGGCGAGGACGAAAAACCGCCGGCGGTGAAAAAGCAGTTCGTGATCCTCGTCAGCGATCCCGAGGGCCGCCTGCCCAAGAATGATTTCGTCGGCTGGGTGCTGCAGATCCCCGAGAACGAGAGCCCAGCCACGACGCGGGACCGCGTGTTCCGCAGCTCGTACGATTTCAACACGACCAAAAAGGGCCAGCTCATGCCCGTGAAGACGGTCGGCGAGGCGATCGAGAATGTCCCCGGAAAGTTCTTCAAGGAGGCCGAGGTCTGGGTGAAGACCAAGACTCCGGTGCTCGTGATCAAGACAGACAACCAGATCCCGAAGGAATGAACCTGGTCCAGGCAGGGACGGGTGGCTCGCCCGTCCGGGTTCGCGGGACGAACGCTGCCGACACGGACGGGCCGTCCGCCCGTCCCTACCCTTGGCGGACCTGGCTCGTCTTCGGTCTGATCGCCCTCACCGGCTGCGAACGGAAATCCACCGCGCTGTCCGGCGCCACGCCCGCAAGCAATCCGCCCGCGGCGGCAGCGAGCGCAGGTGCAGGTGCAAGCGCAGTCGCTGCCGTCCCAGTCGTCGCCACCTACGGCTATCAGGTGGTCGACGTGCGGCCGCACGACCCTGAGGCGTTCACGCAGGGCCTGGTGTTTCTCCAGGGCGTGCTCTTCGAAAGCACGGGACTCAATGGGCATTCCTCGCTGCGCCGAGTTGATCTCCAGACGGGGCGCGTCCTCCAGAAGATCGACGTTTCCGCCCAGTATTTCGCAGAGGGCATGACGATCCTCGACGGCAAGATCTACCAGCTGACCTGGCAGAGCCAGAAAGGCTTCGTCTACGATCTCGAGACCTTCGCGCTCAAGCGTGAGTTCACCTACACCGGCGAAGGCTGGGGACTCACCACCGACGGGCACTCGCTCATCATGAGCGACGGCACCAACCAGATCCGGTTTCTGGATCCGGCGACCTTCCGCGTGACGCGCACCATTCAGGTCCTCGATCATGGCGCACCGCTTCCGCGCTTGAACGAGCTCGAGTACGTGAAGGGCGAAATCTACGCGAACATCTGGCAGACCCAGTCCGTGGCCCGGATCAACCCGGCGGACGGCACCGTGACGGGCATGATCGATTTTTCCGGGCTGCTCGCTCCGTCGGACTACCGGACGAACACCGATGTCCTCAACGGCATCGCCTATGATCCAGCGGGCGATCGCCTCTTCGTCACCGGGAAGAATTGGCCGAAACTGTTCGAGGTCCGGCTGCACCCCAAATAACGGTATCCGGAACGGAGGCGCCACGCGCAGCCGCGAGGCTGTGGAAACAATCCGAGGTGGCCGTCGACCTCCGGGCGACGATGTCCGAGGTCCGAGACGCTGAACCGTCGCCCGAAGGTCGAGGGCCACCTGGTCCATCTTCCGGTTTCGTGTGATGCGGATCGATGAACCGGCGGATCGTTTCCGTTCCTGATTCCCTGAGTTCCAGATCAATCCCCGGCCGCAAACCGGATTTGCGTTTTTCACCCGGGGCGTGGGTAATCGCGGACAACGCGTCATTTTTCGCCGTGGCTTCTTCCCGGAAACTCCCTCCCCCGCTTCTCTACGCCAGCACCGACCACAGTGCCGATGTCCGCTATTTCGGACATGCCACCGTGCCTGATGCCTTCATCGCCTTTGGCAGGGGAAAGAAAAAATACGCTGTGGTCAGCGCGCTCGAGTTCGGCCGCATCCGACGGGAATCCGCCTTCGATGTCGTGCTGCCGCTGGAAGCCTGGGTGGCGAAGGCCCGCGCCCGCTGGCCGCGCCGATCGGTCGGCGTGGCGGATGTGATCTGCCTCCTCGCGGCGGAGCTCGGACAGACGCGGTTCACCGTTCCGCAGGATTTTCCGGCCGGATTGTACGCGAAGCTGCGCCGGCTCGGCCTCGACGTCACCGTCGCCGAGGGCGCGTTGTTTCCCTCCCGAGAAATCAAGACGGCCCGTGAGGCCGAGGCTATTCGCGACGGCAACCGCTGCAGCGCGCGCGGCATCGCCGCGGCCGAGCGCCTGCTCCGCGCCAGCCGGATCAAGGGCGGTCGTTTGTGGCACGACGGCCGGGTGCTCACGAGCGAGCGCCTGAAATTTGCGATCGAAGTCGCCTGCCTCGAGGGCGGCGCCGTGTCGCGCGACACCATCGCCGCGGGCGGCGATCAGGCCTGCGACCCCCACGATCAGGGCAGCGGACCGTTGCGCGCGAACGAGCTGATCATCGTCGATGTTTTTCCGCGCGTGACCGCCACCGGCTATCATGGCGACATGACCCGGACCTTCCTGCGAGGCCGCGCGAGCGAGGCCCAGCGCGCCCTGGTCGCCGCCGTCCGCGCCGCCCAGCTCGCGGCGCTCCGCACCATCCGGGCCGGCGTGAACGGCCGGGACGTGCACGCCCGAGTCAACGCGGTGTTCACCGAGCGCGGTTTCGAAACCAAGCGCACGAGCAAGGGATCGGTTGGATTTTTCCATGGCACCGGTCACGGGCTCGGCCTCGATATCCACGAGGTGCCGCGCGTCAGCAGTGTCGATTATGTCCTGAAGCGGGATTCCGTCGTGACGGTCGAGCCCGGGCTCTACTACCCCGGCCTCGGCGGCTGCCGCATCGAGGACGTCGTACAGGTGAAAACCGGCGCGCCAGAAATGCTGTCCCGCTTCCATTATCAATGGGAAATCCCCTGACCCCATGGCCATCACCGCGACCAAGACCCGTGCCCTGCTGAAGAAAATTTCCGGCCTGCGCATCCTCGTCATCGGCGACGTGATGCTCGATCACTACGTCTGGGGCGACGCCACTCGCATCTCACCGGAAGCGCCGGTGCCCGTGGTGGACATCCACCGGGACACGCACACCGCCGGCGGCGCGGGCAACGTCGCGCTGAACATCGCCTCGCTGGGCGCGCACTGCACGGTGGCGGGATTCATCGGCAAGGACGACGCCGGCCGCCAGCTGAACAAGGTTTTGACCGACAAGGGCGTCGCCACCCTGCCCACGCCCGGCCGCGGCGCGACCATGGTGAAGACCCGCGTGCTGGTGCAGCATCAGCAGCTCTGCCGGCTGGACCGCGAATCGGCGCCGGGCTCCTACCGGATCGATCCGGCCAAGATCGATGCGCTC
>CALFNJ010000032.1 GCA_937902865.1 uncultured Opitutaceae bacterium | reverse complement strand
GGCCGGAACCATGCTCGGCCTGCGCCAGCAGGTCGGAGGCGGCAAAATCCGCGCGAGCCGTGTCATCGGCCACGACCATGACCTCGCTCGGGCCCGGCAAGGAGTCGACGCCCACCGTGCCGAAGACCTGACGCTTCGCCTCGCAGACGAAGGCGTTGCCCGGACCGAAAACCTTGTCGACCGCAGGAATCGTCGCGGTCCCGTATGCCATGGCGCCGATGGCCTGAATGCCGCCGATGCGATAGACCTCCGTGATACCGAGCAGGTGCAGCGCGGCGAGCAGCTCGTCGGCGACGCGGCCGGCCGCGTTCGACGGGGTGAAAACAGCAATCTCCGGGCAGCCGGCAATCTGCGCCAGCGTCACCGTCATCAGCACGGTTGAGACCAGCGGCACTTGGCCGCCCGGCACGTAAAGCCCCACGCGCCGGATGGGATCGAATTTCTCCCCCACTTCAGCGCCCTGCGGATTCTTCGCCGACCAGTCCTTCGCGAGGCCGCGGCGATTGAAAGCAACGATGCTGTCGCGGGCCGCGACGAGCGCGCGCCGCGCGGGCGCCGGCAGGCGTTTGGCGGCGGCGGCGAGATCGGAAGGCTTCAACCGGAAATCGCGGGGGCGCAGCTTGGCGCCGTCGAACTTCGCCGCGTAGTAGGCGATCGCCTCGTCACCCCGGGCATCGACGTCCGCGAGAATCGAGGCCACGTGCGCGGAAAACTCCCGGGACACGGCCGCGCCGCGGCAAAACGCGGCCAAGTCGGCATTGAAGGTCTTGGAGCTGGAACTCAGGGTGCGCACAGGAGGATCACTGTGGCAGTTTGGGCGGCCGGAGGCCAGCCGGAAGGTGGGCACCGGCGCGTCCTTTTCGCGGTTTTAGCCCGGCGACGCGAACGGAGACAGCCCCTTACCAAGCGCCGAACGCGATGGGGACGCCGCATCCCCAAGGCCAGGCCGTCTGCTGCTCAATGAACCGGCAGGAAAGACGGGACCTCGAAAAGCTTGCTGGCAAAAGTCTCGTTCACGGAGACCTTCTCGAAATTAACGGTGACCGAGCGTTCCTTGCCGTCGGTCTGCTTGGTCGTGGTGATGATGCGGCGCGGGAAGCGGATGCCGTCAGCCATGATCTCGCCTTCCTCGCGGATGGAGCCGCCCTGCTCCGTCTCGGTGAGAACGAGTCGGCCCGTGGCCTTGTCGAAATAGCGGATGAAAACAATCCCGGGCTCGTGCCGGAAGGCGAGTTTGTCGCAGGCGGTGCCGCCCACATTGGCCTCACCGAGGTCCTCGATCGTGCCCCCGCGACGCTCGAGTCCGCGATAGAACGCGAGATTTTCCCAGGTGTTGGCGCGCAGGCGCTTGATCTGGTCCTTGCTCAGGAGATCCATTCGCCACCGCGAAGGATCCTTGGCGTCCTGCACGCGGTGCCAGCCGTCGAAGCTGTCGAGCGCGGTGACCTCGATGCGCTGCTCGGTCGTGGTGCCGGTCTTGACCTCCGAAGTGGCCACGATCCGCTGCTGATACGGTTTCTGGAAAATGATTTCCACCACCGCCTCGACGGGACGCGGCCCCTGCGGGGTGTCTTCGGAGGTGACGAGCGAGCCGGTGTAATGCACGGACTTCACCGCATCCAGCTTCGCATCCGGTCCGAGATAAGCGCGGGCCTTGGCGAGAACCGAGGCGACATCCGCTCTCGCGGCGGTCAGTGCGGTGCAGGCAAACAGCGTCGCAGCAAGCAGGACACGGGCAGGCGAAATCGTCATGGCGGAGAAAAAAACAGAGATGATTTCATTCTGAAAACCGACGGCGGCACCGCAATGGCAAACTCCGGCGCGCGCCCGCTCACTCCCATTCGATCGTGGCGGGCGGCTTGGAGCTGATGTCGAGCACCACGCGGCTGACGCCGCGGACCTCATTGGTGATGCGGCTGGAAATCTTCTGCAGCAGGTCGTGCGGGAGCCGGGCCCAATCGGCCGTCATCGCGTCCACGCTTTCCACCACGCGGAGGGCGATGACGTAGTCGTAGGTGCGCTCGTCGCCGAAAACGCCGACTGTCTTCACCGGCAGGAAAACGCAGAACGACTGCCACACCTTGTAGTAGAGTCCCGACGCCATCATCTCCTCGTGGAGCACGGCGTCGGCGTTGCGCAGAATCTCGAGCTTGTCGGCCGTGATCTCGCCCATGACCCGCACGCCCAGGCCCGGGCCCGGGAATGGCTGGCGCCAGACGACCTCACGCGGGAGCCCGAGGGCGGAGCCGACAGCGCGGACCTCGTCCTTGAACAATTCCCGCAGCGGCTCGATCAGCTTGAGCTTCATCCGCTCCGGCAGGCCGCCGACGTTGTGGTGCGTCTTGATGAGCGAGGCGGGATTGTTGCCGATCGCGACGCTCTCGATCACATCGGGATAAAGCGTGCCCTGTCCGAGGAAATCGGCGCCGCCAATCGACTTGAGGGATTGCTCGAACACCTCGACGAACGTGCGTCCGATGATCTTGCGTTTCTGCTCCGGCTCGGTGACGCCCTTCAGGCGACGCAGAAACTTGGCGGATGCGTCCACCACCCGCACATCGATGCGAAAGTTCCGACGATAGAGCGCCTCGACGTATTCGCGCTCGCCCTTCCGGAGCAGGCCGTTGTCGACAAACACGCAGGTGAGCTGCTTGCCGATCGCCTTGTGCAGCAGCGCCGCGGCGACCGAGGAGTCGACCCCGCCGGAAAGACCGAGGAGCACGCGCGACTTGCCGACCTTCGCGCGGATGTCGGCCACGGCCTGCGTGATGAAATCGCGCGTGGTCCAATCCTGTTTCGCGCCGCAGACCCCGACGAGAAAGTTGCGGATGATGTCCACGCCGCGCTCGGTGTGGAAAACCTCCGGGTGAAACTGGATGCCGTAGAACCGGCGCTTCGCGTCCTCGATGGCCGAGAACGGCGAGTTCTCCGACGTGCCGGTGGCGACGAAGCCGGGCGGGAGCTTGGTGAGCTTGTCGCCGTGCGAATTCCAGATGCGCAGCTTCTTCGGCAGCTTGGCGAAGAGCTTGCCCGGTTTCTTGACCGTCAGATGACCGTGGCCGTATTCGCGCTGTTTGCTGTGCGCGACATGGCCGCCGAGGAAATGGCCCATGAGCTGGACACCGTAGCAGATGCCGAGGACCGGAAGCTTGACGAGGTCGGCTATGATTTCGGGCCGCT
>CALFNJ010000031.1 GCA_937902865.1 uncultured Opitutaceae bacterium | reverse complement strand
GCCGCACCGGCGTCGCGCGGCTCACCATCCGCGGCATTGCCCACCACGCCACCAGATACCAGAGTCCCACCCAGACACCGACGAAGGGCCCGAGGAGCAACAGCCCCAACCAGGTGACGTGATGCAGCCAGCCGAGCAGGATCGTCCAGGCCACCGCCTGCGCGCCCAGCATGGTCCAGGCGTAGAGTTTCAGCCGGGGACGCCGATAGGCCCACAACGTGCCGGGCACCAGCATGGCGTAGGCGAATTCCGGAATCCGAAACGGCGGAAAGGACAGGACCGCAAGCACCACGGTCGCCACCGCCACGACCGCCGCGACGATTTCCTCGCGCCGGCGCTGCCAGAGCGCGGGCGCCCGCTGGGCATAAACGTCAGAGGAAGCGGGAAGCGGAAGGTCGGAGCTCAAGCGAAGAAAACGTGCCGGTGGAGGCGCAGGGAGTCGAGCGAGGTTGGAAAGCCGCCACGTCTTCCTTTCGGAATTTCACCACGGAGACTCGGAGGCACAGAAAGAATCCTTTGACGGCACTCAGGCCGGATCCTCTCCGTGCCTCCGAGTCTCCGTGGTGAAATTCCGAACGTTCGCGCCCGTCAGGCGCCGTGGCACTGCTTGTACTTCTTGCCGCTGCCGCAGGGACACGGATCGTTGCGCCCGACCTTGGGCGTCTCGCGGCGCACCGTGACCTTCGGCAACTGAAGCTCGGCCTCCGCCGGCGCAGGCGCGGCGGCGGGATTCGGAGCGGCCGCCGGCGGCGGGTTCTGGGTCGGCGCAGGCAGGTTCTCCGGACCCTGGGTGCGCGCGTTGCGCGCCAGGATGGAGAGCATGTTCTCGAACGACTCCAGGTTCGTCGCGCTGCGGAACAGGCCCGTGCAGATCTGCAGGCGGACGTTGTTCATCAGCTCCTCGAAGTATTTGTACGCCTCGCTCTTGTACTCGACGAGCGGGTCCTTCTGGCCGTAGCTGCGCAGTCCGATCGAGCGGCGCAGTTCCTCCATCTCGGTGAGATGCTCCTGCCAGTGGTGATCGATCGCATTGATGATCACGTAGCGCTCGAGCGCGCCGAGCGCCTCGGGCAGCTCGGCCGACTCCTTCACGGTGTAGGCACGCTTGATCCGGTCCAGCACCAGCGTGGTGTTGGCCGCGGCGTCGTTCGCCTGGAGCTCTTCGGCCCGCAGGCTGATCGGGAAATGGGTGGAGACCCAGCCGACGAGACTCTCGATCGCGGCCGGAGTCGGTCCGCCCTTCTCGCCGTAGCCGGCGTTGGCGAAGCGTGTCGCGATCTCCTCCTCAACCTGCTCGAAGATGATCTCCTTCGGGCGGTCGGCGTGGATCGCGCCGTTGCGGATGCCGTAGATGACTTCACGCTGCTGGTTGAGCACGTCGTCGTACTGCAGCAGGCGTTTGCGAATCGAATAATTCTGCTGCTCGACCTTCTTCTGCGCCGACTCGATCGAGCGGTTGAGCCACGGATGTTCGAGCTCCTCGCCCTCCTTCATCGAACCTTCCATCAGGCGCGACGCGAGGTTGCCCTGGAGGAACAGGCGCATGAGGTCGTCCTCCAGCGAGAGGAAGAATTTCGTGAGGCCGGGATCGCCCTGGCGCGAGCAGCGGCCGCGCAGCTGGCGGTCGATGCGGCGGGACTCGTGGCGCTCAGTGCCGATGACGAACAGGCCGCCCGCGATCTTCGTGTCCGGGCGCAGCTGCAGGGCGCGCGCCTCCTCGCTGTCCGCGGCATATTTCCGGACCTCGCCGGAGTTGGGCTCCGTCAGCGTGTACACCAGCGCGCCTTTCGCCGCCGGGTCGGGCGCGGCGGTGACGTTGAACTTCACGCCTTCGCCCAATTTGATGTCGGTGCCGCGGCCCGCCATGTTCGTGGCGATCGTGACACTGCCGCGCAGGCCGGCGCGCGTGACGATCTCCGCCTCCTGCTGGTGAAACTTGGCGTTCAGCACCGTGTGCACCACTCCGGCGCGCCGGAGCATGCGGGACAGCACTTCGGATGATTCGACGGACACCGTGCCGACCAGCACGGGCTGGCCGCGCTTGTTGGCGGTCTCGATTTCGCGAACCACCGCGGCGAACTTGTCGCGGCGCGTCTTGAAGATGGAGTCGTTCCGGTCGATGCGGATGCAGGGCCGGTTCGTCGGGATGACCTGCACCCCGAGCTTATAGATGTCGCTGAACTCGGTCGCCTCCGTCTCGGCCGTGCCGGTCATGCCGGCCAGCTTCTCGTACAGGCGGAAATAGTTCTGGATCGTGATCGTCGCGTACGTGCGCGTCTCGCGCTCGATCGCCACGCCTTCCTTGGCCTCTACCGCCTGGTGCAGGCCGTCGGACCAGCGGCGGCCCGGCATGACGCGGCCGGTGTTCTCGTCGACGATCATCACCTTGCCGTCCGGCGTGACGACATACTCGACGTCGCGCTCATAGAGGGAGTACGCGCGCAGCAGCTGCGAGATGGCGTGAATTTCCTCCGAGATCTCCGCGTAATGCGTCTGCGCGGCGAGCTTCTTCGCCTCGCGCTCCTCCGGCGGCAGCGTGCCCTTGTCGAGTTCGGAGAATTCCGTGGCGAGGTCCGGCAGCACGAACGCGTCCGGGTTGTCGGGGCGCAGCTTGCCGCGGCCGATCTCGGTCAGGTCCGCCTGGTGCTGGCGCTCGTCGATGACGAACAGCAGCTCTTCCTTCAGGCGATAGACCTCCTCCTTGTTGAGGTCGGAATTCAGCTCGGTCTCCGTCTTGTCGAGCATCTTGCGCCATTCCGGCGTCTCCATCAGGCGGAGCAGCAGTTTGTTCTTCGGGTGGCCCATCTTCACCTGCAGGAGCTTGCGGGCGGCGACCTGCTTGTCGTCGGACGTGAGGCCCTGCTTCTCGAGCAGCTCCTTCGCCTCCGAGGCGATGCGGTTGCAGAGACGGATCTGGTCGCTGACGAGACGGTCAACGCCCGGACGCAGGCGGGTGAACGGCTGCTCGCGCTCGATCGGGGCCGGACCGGAGATGATCAGCGGCGTGCGCGCTTCGTCGACGAGGATGGAATCGATTTCGTCCACGATGCAGAACCAGTAATCCCGCTGGACCTGGTCCTCCTTGCGCGTGGCCATGCCGTTGTCGCGGAGGTAGTCGAAGCCGAACTCGCTCGCCGTGCCGTAGGTGATATCGCGCCGGTACATCTCGTGGCGGAGCTCCGAGGGCATCTGCTGCTGGATGCAGCCGACGGTGAGACCGAGAAACTGATAGAGGTGCCCCATCCACTCGGAGTCGCGGCGGGCGAGGTAATCGTTGACCGTGACGAGCTGGGTGTTCTTGCCGGTGAGGGCGTTGAGGTAGAGCGGCAGCGTCGAGACCAGCGTCTTGCCTTCGCCGGTGGCCATTTCCGCGATCCGGCCCTGGTGGATCGCGATACCGCCGATGAGCTGGACGTCGAAATGGACCATGTCCCAGGTCAGCTCGTGCTCGCACACGACCACCTTCTGGCCGACGAGGCGGCGGGCGGCGTTTTTGACCGTGGCAAAAGCCTCCGGCAGAATCTGATCGAGGGTCTCGCCCTGCTTCAGGCGGGCGCGGAACTCCTCCGTCTTGGCCCGCAGCTGGTCGTCCGTCAGCGCCTTGTAAGAGGTTTCGAGCTCATTGATCCGGGCCACGATCGGGCGGCAGGATTCAAGGAATTTGCGGTAGTGCCGCCCGGAAAAGCGTTTGAAGAGAAACGACAGCATGAAAGGCCAAGACGATAGGAGCCGGGTGGGGCTTGGCAAATGGCAAATACCGATTGGCCGGGGGCCCTTTCCCGGAGGAAAAGAGAGAAGGATCGGAGCTGCGTGGTGACGCGTCGCCCGCGGTTAAGTTGCCACAGTTTTCCAGATGCGGGGAGCACCTTCCCCATCCGTTCAAGCTGCTAGATGCCCATGAGGGCCCAGCAGGTGCGCGGCCAGAGCCAGCCCATGGCGAGAGACGGAATGGCGGAGGCGAAATAGAACCATGGAGTCTTCTTTTTCAGAGCGAGGACAAATCCCGTCCAAAAGATCCAACCGGTGGGCAGGAGGACGTGAAAGGCCATCGCCATCCAAATGTAACCGGTGACACTCCAGAAATCATCCCGCGGGCGCCAATGGACTCCCGGTTCCGGAAACATAACGCAGCTCCTCGAAGCCGAGTGAAAGCATGCAGGCGGCCAAGGCGCAGCCAGCGCCCACCGCCAGATACGTTGCGGCGATGCGCCCACCGCTCGTCATCCGGTTTTGGCCGCCGACCCGGGCCGTAGAATCTTTTCCATCGGCCGGCCCTTCGCCAGTTCGTCGACCAGCTTGTCGAGATAGCGGATCTCGCGCATCGTCGGCTCCTCGATCTCTTCGATCCGCACGCCGCAGATCACGCCCTTGATCTCCGACCGGAGCGGATTCGGCCGCGGGGCTTTTTGGAAGAAGGTTTCGAAATCCGTCTGCTTCTTCAGTTCGCCTTCGAGCTGCCGCTGACTGTAGCCGGTCAGCCAGCGGAGGATCTCATCCACCTCCGCCTGCGTGCGGCCCTTCTTCTCCGCCTTGGCGAGGTAGTACGGATAGACCTTGGCGACCGCGGTCGTGAAAATGCGATGCTTCGCAGGCACGGGCATAAGAGGAAAGAGAACGGAGGGAGGTTTAGGTAGCGCTGAACGCGGCTTCGATTCCAAGGTTCACTCGATGTAACCCTGCTCTTGCTGCTTCTCGGGGTTGGAAAAACGCGCCATCGCCGTGGTCATCTTGCGGAAGCCGAGCTTGCGATAGAAGGCCTCTTTGCCGGGAACGGCGTGCAGGATGAGGTTGGGCGCCTTGGAGGCCGCGGCGAGGTGCTCCATGATCCGCGAGCCGATTCCCTTCCGCTGATACTCCGGCAGCAGCACGATGTCGAAGACCGCGGCGAACGTGACGCCATCCGTGAGCGCGCGACCGGCGCCGATCAGCCGGTCGTCATCCCAGACAAAGCACCGCACCGGACTCCGGGTGAAGGCCTCGCGCAACTTCTCCGGCTTGCGCTCACCCAGAGGCGCCCGGTGGAAGACCACCGCGAGTGCTTCCCAGCTGATGTCCGTCGGATCGTCCGAGAGGCGGATGTTCATGTTCGTGCGTCCTCGGCCGAGCCTGCCATGTCGCGTGCGGCGGTCACTTTTGGTCCGTCGGCGCGACCTTGGCTTCATCTGCCGCCCGGAGGAGTCGCTTCCGCCTTCTTTCCTCGAGCACATAGCACACTGCGCCCAAGGCGAGAAACGAAACCGTGATGCGCGCGCTGCGCTGGTTCGCTTCCGCCAGCTGCGTCGAGAAGGTGAGCAGGTCAGTCTGGATTTCCTGCAAATACTTTATCTCCCGCCCCCGCGCCGCCGCGTCCGCCTTTTCCATGTCGAAAGTGGTCCCGTCGACCAGCAACTCGTGAATTTTCCGGTTCGCCTCGCCCGACATCATCGCGAAACGCACCGAGAACACCGCGGCGAGCGCGGTCAACGGCCAAGTGCGTTCGAAGTCGTAGAAGGAATAGGTGGTGGCGCCGGCCTGGTCGACTTGACGGCTGATGCGGACGTGATCGCCGACCGCGAGACTGGGTTGGCCCGGCCCGCCGCCGATTTCCAGCAGCACGCTGCG
>CALFNJ010000030.1 GCA_937902865.1 uncultured Opitutaceae bacterium | reverse complement strand
GAGGGGAGGTGCCGATTACGGCGGAAGGGCTGGCACGGGCTTGCCGGCTTTGCCGTCAGGTCGCAGCGCGAGATTGTCCGTCATCACGAAGATCGTCATGGCGAGCAGGATGAAAAACGCGGCCACCCAGAACAGTGGACTACGGTGCAGACGCTGCCACGCGGGACGCTTCGGCGGGCGAAAGCCGCCGCCATGGGACGCAGCTGGATTCATGCGAGGGACGATGGACCACGTCGCTTGTGATAAGTCCCAAGATTCCGGCCGAAATCACCCGACCTCGCGCCAGGCGCGCGACACACAAGCCTCCTCTGTAGGGGCGTCCCTTGGGACGCCCGGGTTCCTGGTTGGCCGTGTGAACGGTCGTCCCAAGGGACGCCCCTACATCCGATCTCTTTGCCTTCGCGCTTCTGTGCGAGGACAGAAAAGAGAAAAGAAAAATTTCCTTCCCAAAGAAAACGCCCAAGTCGGGACTCAACCGAAATCTGCTCAGACGCCGGGGTGGAGCTTTCCGCCCCAGGAGGCAGGGTCGGAATCGGCGATGGTCTGCGAAAAGGTCCAGACATGTCCGCCCAGGTCCTCCGCGGTGTACTGGCGCTCGCCGTAGGGATGGTCCGCCGGCGGATGCACGATCTTCGCGCCGTGAACCTTTGCGCGGGCATGATGCGCCTCGAGATTCTCGACCCGCACCCTCACGGCGTGCTGCCGTTCCGGCGTCGCACTCGAGCTCGCGCCCGCCGCCGAGCGCGCTCGTTGCGTCACGACGATCGCGCCGTCGCCAAAGGCCAATTGCACCCGGTGATTGCCGATCTCGAGCCGCAACGTGAAGCCAAACGCCCCGCACAACCAGGCCGCGGCTTGGCGGACATCGTCATAAGCCAGTTCCGGAATGATCACACAGCCAGGGATCGAGCGATTGGCAGGAAGCATGGACTGAAAGTAGGGCAGGTCTCCGACTTGCCTTGAAGCCAGATGTAGGGGCGTTCCTTGGGGACGCCCGTTCGGGCCGCCGACGAAGCGGAGAAACGTTCAACATTCAACGTCCAACATTGAACGTCCAACGCCGATCTCGAAACCCGCGACGCCACCATCAGCGGTCCGGCCTTCCTCCTTGAACGTTCAACGTTGAACGTTGGATGTTGGATGTTGAACGTTCAGCGATCGGCGTAGCCTTTGGGATGCGTCGAATGCCACTTCCAAGCCGTGGCCACGATGGACTCGATGTCCGGGAACTTCACCTTCCAGCCGAGTTCGCGCTGCGCACGGGCCGAGTCGGCGTAAAGCGCCGGAGGATCGCCGGGACGGCGGGGGCCTTCGACCACCTTGATCTTCTTCCCCGTGACCTTTTCCACGGCGCGGATGACCTCACGATTCGAGGAGGGTTTGCCGGTGCCGAGATTGTAGAAATACTGCGCGCCCGGTTCCGCCAGCTTCACGAAGGCGGCGATGTGCGCACGGCTGAGGTCGTCGACGTGGACGTAGTCGCGCAGGCAGGTGCCGTCGGGCGTCGGGTAATCCGTGCCGAAAAGCTGCAGATCCGGCCGGCGACCGACCGCGGCGTCGATCGCGAGCGGAATGAGATGCGTCTCCGGATGGTGATCCTCGCCGATTGCTCCATCCTCGGCCGCGCCGGCGGCGTTGAAGTAGCGGAAGACGGCGAAGCTCAGCTGGTGCGACTTCGCCAGCGCCTTGAGCAGGTTCTCCACGTCGAGCTTGGTCTGGCCGTAGGGATTGATCGGCGCCTGCGGCAGGTCCTCGTGGATCGGCAGGGTGGGCGGAACGCCGAAGGTCGCGCAGGTGGAGGAGAAGACGAATTTCTTCACTCCCGCGCCGAGCATCGCGTGCAGCAGGTGCAGGGTCTCGCCGACGTTGTTGAAATAGTACTTCAGCGGATCCGTCACGGACTCGCCCACGTAGCAGAACGCGGCGAAATGCATCACCAGGTCGATCTTCTCCGCCCGCAGGATGCGGCCCACCGCGGCCTCGTCGCCCAGGTTCGCCTCGTGGAGCGTCACTCCGGGAGGAATGGCGCCACGGTGACCGTAGGCAAAATTGTCGAGCACCACCGGACGATGGCCGGCGGCGACCAGCTGGCGGACGCAATGACTACCGATGTAACCGGCTCCCCCGACGACGAGAACGTTCATGCGAGCGAGCCTTGTATTGCTTTCGGCATGAGGTTGGCTAGCGATTTCCGACTCACCTTTAATGAAGCCTTCGCGCATTGTCATCACCGGGGTCGGATTGACCGCTCCCAACGGCAATAGTCTCACCGAATTTCGGCAAAATCTGCTTACTGGCGTCGCCGGCGTCGAGCGGATGGAAGTGCGCTACATGGGCCAGCTGCTCGCGGGGGTCTGCCACTACGATCCGCTCAAGTACCAGAAAAAGAAGGAAGTCCGCGTCGGCACCCGCGCCGGTTCGATCTCGATCTACTGCGCCCGGGAGGCCCTGGCCGACAGCGGCATCGATTTCGCCGCCGTGCCGAAGGACCGCGTGGGCATCTACATCGGCTGCACCGAGCATGGTAACGTCGAGACGGAGAACGAGATCTATAACATCTCGAAGTTCAACTACGACACCAAGTTCTGGTCGCATTACCACAACCCCCGCACAGTCGCCAATAACCCGGCCGGCGAAGCCTCGCTGAACCTCGGCACGACCGGCCCCGCCTACACGATCGGCGCCGCCTGCGCCGCCGGCAACATGGGCCTGATTCATGCCGCGCAGATGCTGCGGCTCGGCGAGGTGGACTTCGCCATCGGCGGGGGAGTGAGTGAGAGCATCCACACCTTCGGCATTTTCGCCGGTTTCAAGA
>CALFNJ010000029.1 GCA_937902865.1 uncultured Opitutaceae bacterium | reverse complement strand
TGGTCCTGCTCCTCGGCGCCGCCCCCCCCTGCGCCCAGACCACCGCCCCCGCCACGTCCACCCCGTCCTCCGTCCCCGGCCGCGCCACCGAGCATCCCTCCGCGGAGCGCATGGCCAAGCTCAAGACCGGCCCCGAGCTCCCCTACAAGGTGGATGCCAGCTGGCCGCAGCTGCCCAAGGGCTACAATTTCGGCGAAGCCACCGGCGTGGACGTCGACAAGCAGGGCAATGTCTGGGTCCTCAACCGCGGACACTGGCCGGTGATGCAGTTCAACCGTTCCGGCAAGTTCCTGCAGTCCTGGGATAATGATACGCTGCA
Organism: uncultured Opitutaceae bacterium; assembly: GCA_937902865.1. Taxonomy (GTDB): domain Bacteria; phylum Verrucomicrobiota; class Verrucomicrobiia; order Opitutales; family Opitutaceae; genus CAIUWA01. Next base: position 4,295 of record CALFNJ010000029.1, on the reverse strand, counting down.
CCTCGTCTCGACCCACGGTCTCCGTGTCGGACCGGACGGCAATCTCTGGATCGTCGACGTCGACGGCCACATCGTGCTCAAGACCAACACCGAGGGCCGCATTCTCATGATCCTCGGCCAGCGCCAGGGCGTCCCGGGCAACAATGACGCCACCGACGCCTTCAATCGTCCGACCAATCTCAACTTCAAGGCCAACGGCGATCTCCTGATCTCCGACGGCTACGTGAACGGCCGCGTGGTCGAATACACCCCGAACGGCGACTACGTCCGCCACTGGGGCAAGCGCGGCACCGGCGACGGCGAGTTCAACCTCGTCCACGACGTCGCGGTCGACAAGCAGGGCCGGATCTACGTCGCCGACCGCTCCAACGAGCGTGTCCAGGTCTTCGACGCCGATGGCAAGTTCATCACGAAGTGGGTCGGTCTCGGGTCACCTTGGGGCCTCTACTACGTCGAGAAGGAGAATGCCCTGTATATGTGTGACGGCACCTACGCCCGCATCCTCAAGCTCAGCCTCGACGGCGAGATCCTCGGCCAGCTCAGCTCCTACGGCCGCGCCCCAGGCAAGGTCGACTATGTGCACAGCATCGCGGTCGATCCGACCGACCTGAGCATCTACACGGTCGAGATCAAAAGCTGGCGCGTGCAGAAGTGGGTGCGCCAGAAGTGATCCAATCGAACTGAGCGTCCGTCCTCCGCTTTTCCCATGTTCCTCCGTCATCCTCGCCTCGGGGTTTACGCCTGCGCCGCGCTCGCGGCCGGCGGCCTGATTCTCTCCCTCGCGGGTGGCGCGACTTCGGTCGCGTCCGCCGCCGAAGCCGCCGCCCCGGAGGCGCCCGCCCCGGCGCCCGAAGCGCGTTCGGTCTGGGATGGCGTGTACTCCGCCGCACAGGCCGCCCGCGGCAAGAAGGCCTACGACACCGAGTGCGCGCGTTGCCATGGCGACGCGCTGCTCGGCGGCGAGGATTCGCCGCCGCTCGTCGACCAGGAATTCCTCAAGGGCTGGTATGGCAAGAACGTCGGCCGTCTCGTCGACCAGACTCGCCGCACGATGCCATCCGATGGTCCCGGTCGTCTGAGCCGCCAGCTGTGCACGGACGTCGTCGCCTATCTGCTCAACGCGAACGGCTTTCCCGCGGGCAAGGCGGATCTCGTCAACGACGCGACCGCGCAGAAGCAAATCACGATCGAAGCCAAAAAATGAACTCCTTCCTCGCGCGGGCCACGGCGCTGCCGGTCCTGCTGTCCTGCCTCGCCGGCCCGGTCCTTGCCCAGAAGGGCGCGACCAATGGCGAGTGGCGCTACTACGGCGGCGATGCCGGCAACACGAAGTATTCTCCGCTCGACCAGATCAACGCCTCGAACGTCAAGGATCTCGAGATCGCCTGGCGCTGGAAGGCGGAGAACTTCGGCCCGCGCGCGGATTTCAACTGGGAGGTGACGCCGCTCATGGTCGGGGGTACCTTGTATTTCACCGCCGGCTCGCGGCGTGATGTCGTCGCCGTCGACGGCGCCACCGGCGAGACGCTGTGGATGTACCGCCTCGTCGAGGGCGAGCGCGGTGACCGCGCCGTCCGCACGCAGAACCGCGGCCTCGCCTACTGGAGCGACGGCAAGGGCGATGACCGCATCATCCTCATCACACCCGGATTCCAGCTCGTCGCGATCGACGCCAAGACCGGCCGCGCCATTCCCACGTTCGGCAAGGATGGCATGGTTGATCTCACCGAAGGCCTCGATCGCGACGTCGTGAAGCCCGGCACGATCGGCTCCAGTTCGCCCGCCATCGTCATCCGTGACACCGTGGTCGTCGGCGCCGCGCTGCTCGCCGGCACCGCTCCCGTCTCGAAGAACAACGTCCCCGGCTACATCCGCGGCTTCGATGTCCGCACCGGCAAGAAAACCTGGACCTTCCGCACCGTTCCTCACGAGGGCGAACCCGGCAACGAGACTTGGGAAAACGACTCGTGGAAATATACGGGCAACACCGGCGCCTGGGCCCCGCTCGCCGGCGATGAGGAGCTCGGCTATGTTTATATTCCGGTCGAGGCCCCCACCGGCGACTTCTACGGCGGCACGCGCCTCGGCAATAACCTGTTCTCCGACTGCCTGACCTGCCTCGACGCCAAGACCGGCAAGATCGTCTGGTATTTCCAGCTCATCCATCACGATATCTGGGACTGGGAGCCTTCCTCCCCGCCGATGCTCGTCGACATCACGGTGGACGGGAAAAAAATCAAGGCGATCGCCCAGGTCACCAAGCAGGCTTTCACCTACGTCTTCGATCGCGTCACCGGCAAACCCGTCTGGCCGATCGAGGAGCGTCCGGTGCCGCAGACCGACGTCCCCGGCGAGCGCACGTCGCCGACCCAGCCGTTCCCGACCAAGCCGGCTCCGTTCGACCGGCAGACCGTGACGGTGGACGACCTCATCGATTTCACGCCCGAGCTTCGCGCCGAGGCCGAGAAACTCCTTTCACCGTCCCGGACCGGCCCGATGGTCCTGCCGCCGCGCTCGACGGTCCAGACGCGCACGTCCGGATGGTAGCCGACGATGTCGGGCCGCGGCGTGAAGCTCACGCCAAACAGCCGGCCGGCGGTGTAGAAGGCGGCGTCGATCACCCTGTCGAGCTCGAGATAGGGCTTGATGGCGCTCTCGTCGAAATCGTAGCGCGCAAGCCGGAGCTTTTCGGCGTAGTAGCGCCAGTCCCACGGCTCGAGACTAGCCGATGCGCCTTCGGCATCCATGAGGCCCTGCAGCGCTTGCGCGTCGGCCTCGGCGCGTGCCCTGCCGCGCACCCAGACTTGTTCCAGGAGGGTCTGCGCCGCCTCGGGCGTCTTGGCCATGGTATCGGCGAGCTTGTAGTCGGCATAGGTCGCATAGCCGAGGAGGCCGGCCAGCTCGGTGCGCAGCGCCACGATCTCGGCAATGATCTTGCGGTTGTCGTGGGCATTGCCATTGCGCCCACGGCTGACGAACGCCCGCCAGATCTTCTCGCGCACGCTGCGGTCGTTCGCATGCCGCAGCACCGGCTCGACACTCGAGCGCGAGGTGGACGCGGCATAGGGCGCATTGAGCTTGCGGTCGCGCGCCAGCTCCGCCGCTGCCGCTTTCGCGTCGGATGGGAGGCCGTCGACCTCGGCCTCGGTCAGGGCGAAGACCACCTCGTTCTCGTCGCCGAGGACGTTTTGCGCGAACTCGGTGGCGAGCACCGCGAGGCGCTCGCTGATCTCGGCGTAACGCGCGCGCTGCGCATTGGTGAGCTGCGCCCCGGCGCGAACGAAATCCAGGTGGTAGCGTTCGAGCACGCGACGCTGCTCGGCATCTAGGCCCAGCCTGTCGCGTTCACGATGGAGCCGGTCGATGCGCGCGAAGAGCTTCGCGTTGAGAAAGATGTCGTTCCAGTGCCGCGTCACGACCGGCGCCATGTCGCGCTCGACCGCCTGCAGCTCGGCATTGGTGTTGGCCCCGGCGAGCTGCGAGAACACCATGTCGACGCGCCGCAGCGGCCTGCCCGCAAGCTCCAGCGCCGCGATGGTGTTGTCGAAGCCCGGCGCCTCGGAATTGCCGGCGATCTGGGCAATCTCCCTGGCGTGCTGCGCCAGCGCCTCCTTGTAGGCGGGCGCGAAATGCCCGGTCTCGATGGCATCGAACGGCGGCACGCCGAACGGCGTGTCCCAGGTCTCGAAGAAGGGATTGGTCATACGCTGTCCTGCAAACGAAAGGGGCGGCCGCGCGGCCGCCCCTCGATGATGTAAGCTGTCAGGCCGCGGCCTTGGGCGAGATGATCTCGCCTTCGAGCTCGGGCACCAGCATGAGGCCCGCATCCCCGGCATCGACATTGACGGTCTGCCCGTCGGTGACGTCGCCGGCAAGGATCGCCTCGGCCAGCCGGTCCTGCACCTCACGCTGGATGACCCGCTTCAGCGGACGCGCACCGTAGGCGGGGTCGTAGCCCTCGCGAGCCAGCCACTCCTTGCCCTTCTCGGTGAGGTTCAGGGTGATGTCGCGATCCTTGAGCAGTGCGCCCAGCCGCTTGAGCTGGATGGCGACGATGTCGCTCATGTGGATGCGCTGCAGCCGGTGGAACAGGATGATGTCGTCGATCCGGTTGAGGAACTCCGGCCGGAACGCCGCTTTCACCGCATCGAGCACCTTGCCGCGCACCAGTTCGACCGACTCGTCCTCGTTGAGCGCCACCAGGAATTCCGACCCCAGGTTCGAGGTCATGATGATGATGGTGTTGCGGAAGTCGACCGTGCGGCCCTGCCCGTCCGTCAGGCGCCCGTCGTCCA